>DYGR01000027.1 GCA_020724545.1 Candidatus Methanoperedens nitratireducens | reverse complement strand
AGTAAACCGACGCAACGGTTTAGAGGAAACTCTCAGTGTGCTGGATTTAAAAACGCCTTCTAACAACTCCGATGCGGCTCTAACTGGTTTCGAGAATTCCAGAGCAGAACCAGATGGTATCTGCTGCAAAAATTCTCCTCTACTGACACAAGAAAACGATAGCAGGTTCGTTAATCCTGTATATATTAATGCAAGGGGTCAGATTCCTCCCGTAGCTAAAGCAAACGGGTTTCCTCTGACCCCTTGACCCCAATATTATGAGAGGGCTTTTAGAGACTGCACAGAAGATAAGATCAATGGAAATACGGGGCGCTGGCAGGATAGCGCGGGCTGCGGCGGCAGAGCTTCGAGATTATGCTGCCCGCGTTGTGTCAGATGACCTGAATGATTTTAATGAGAAGATGAGATACGCCGCAGACCTGCTTATAAACACACGCCCCACTGCTGTATCCCTGCCCAATGCAGTGAGGTGGGTGATGCGGTACAGAGGAGATACAGTAGATGAGGCCAGAGTGAATATTAAAGCACTGGCGGATGAGTTCATTACAAATTCCAAGAACGCGGTCAGGAGGATTGGAGAGATAGGATCAAAGCGAGTGCGCGATGGCGATACTATAATGACACACTGTGATTCATCTGCTGCCATCTCCATAATGGCAACAGCGCATGCACAGGGCAAGGAGATCAACGTCATCGCCACCGAGTCAAGGCCAAGGTATCAGGGATACCTGACCATCAAACAGCTTGATGAACTCGGGATAAATACATCATTGATCGTGGACTCTGCTGTGCGCTTTTTCATGAAGGAGGTTGATCTTGTGGTCATGGGGGCAGATGCAGTAGCGGTTAATGGATCTGTTATCAACAAGATAGGGACTTCCCAGCTTGCACTGGCAGCCAATGAGGCCAGAACGAATGTGATTATAGCTGCCGAGACATATAAGTTCAGCCCCAGAACAATACTGGGTGAGCTTGTTGAAATAGAGGAGCGGGATAGCAGTGAGGTGATCAGCATGGAGAAACTGAATGAATTTCAAAACATCAGGGTGAGAAACCCGGCTTTTGATGTGACCCCGCGTGAGTATATTGACCTGATCTGCACTGAGATCGGAGCGATCCCTCCTGAGATGGCGTATATCATCATCAAGGATTTCCTGGGCTGGGGGATAGAGGAGATAAACTCTAACACAACGAAATAAAATGATTTTTCATTAAGAATCGTGCTGCGCATAACAAAAAAACCTGCCTGAAACCGAATAATTTAAGTAGTTGCTCCCATATTTGAGGTTAAAAATGAACCTTATTACTTCGAATTTAGAGGATTTCAATGGCACGAGATGAAATTTTATCCGAGATTAAGCGGGCCGAGGAGGAGGCGAAATCTTTAGTTGCCAGTGCAAACGAGATGAGGAATAAAAAGATCTCTGAAGCCCTGGTGCAATCCAAAGAGATTATCAGAAAAGCCGAGGAGGAGGCCCGGGAATATGCCGAATCAGAGATAAGTAAAGCAAGAAAGATCATCAAAGAGGAGAGAGAGAAGATCATAAGGAAGGGCATTGAAGAAGCTGAGATGATCAAAATGAGATCGAAGAAGAACATACCAGATGCCACAAAATTTATTTTAACTGAGTTCGAGAGGGCAGCGAATGCTTAAACCAACAAAAATGACCCGTGTCGTTATTGCAGGCACAAAAGATACAATTGAGCCAGTCATTTCCACGCTTCACAGGTTAAACATGCTGCATATAACCGACTATACAGAGGAGAATGAGGATTTCAAGATAGGAAGGCCCCTGAAACCAGCTTCTAAACTCTCGGAGTATCTTCTCTCTTTGCGGGCGATATCAAGCCAGCTCGGGATAACAGGGAAAGAGCCTGCATCAAAGCAGAGCTCAAAGGAATTACCTTCCCGGATCGATGAGAAGATCACAGAACTTCAGAAAGAGGTCTCATCCCGCTTTGATGAACTAAGAGGTATTGAGTTCAAGATAAAAGAAAAAGAAGACCTCATATCGGCTGTTAAGCCATTCTTCGGGCTTCCGTTATCTTTTGAAGCCTACCAGGGTTATGAGACTATAAAGGTGTATACTGGTTTTATCGCAGATGACATAGAACCAAAGCTCTTGAGGATAACAAATAATTATGAATTATTCACAGGAGAGTACGAAAAAAGAAAGATATTTGCGCTCTTTATTCCAAAGATATACGAGGATGAGGTTCAGAAGCTCTTACAGGATGAGCGCTCGTATGTTGAATTAAAGGTGCCTGAGCTAAAAGGCAACCCACCGGTTATACTCAATCAACTCACAAACGAGGTCTCTACTCTTAAAGAGAATCATGACTCCATAAGATCAGAACTTGATACCATCAAGAAAGAGTATTCTGATTTTATAATGGCATCTGATGAATTCCTCTCGATAGAGACCCAGAAGGCTGAAGCCCCGCTCAGGTTTGCTACAAGTGCAAATGCGTTTATTATAGATGGATGGGTGCCATCAAAAAAATACAACGAATTAGAATCCAGATTACAGGAGAGTACGAATGGAAAGGCATATCTAACAAGACTCGAAGAGGTGAAGGAAGAAGAGATACCTATCGAGCTTGAGAATCCTGCGCCTGCAAAACCATTTGAACTCTTAATCAATACCTTTGCAACCCCCAAATACAGGGAGATAGACCCTGCGGTCATGCTCTTCATAACATTTCCGCTGTTTTATGCCATTATGCTGGGGGATGTTGGGTACGGTATTATCCTTGCAGGTTTAGCTCTTGTAATTAAAAATAAATTCAAAACAGGAGGACTTAATGCACTTGCATCTATACTGTTGCTCTCAGCAGTACTCTCTGTGGTATTCGGTGTTATCTACGGGGAATTATTTGGCTTCCCGCTCTTCAATATAGAGATCAAAGGGCACATGGAGGAGGGAATCCTTGGAATTGCTGCCCCCGCGATTGCAGGGCTTCATCTACCCATTCACAGGTTCGATTCTGTACAATCGCTGCTTATGATAACTTTAATAATTGGTATTTTGCATATTTCTCTTGGACTTATTATTGGCTTCCGCAATGTTACAATAGGGCACGGATTAGGTCATGCGATTTACGCGAAGGGAAGCTGGATGTTGATATTGATCGGCGGCGTTGTTGCTATAGCTGAATTAATGCCATCCCTGATGTCAGGGTCATCGATCAGGTTAAATGACCCCGTCATTATCGGGGGAATGGGACTTGCCCTGATAGGAATAATCCTTTTGATAAAAGGTGAAGGATTTATTTCTATAATGGAGATACCCACACTCTTAAGCAATGTTCTGTCATACGCAAGGATCCTTGCAATAGGTCTGTCCTCAGCAGGGATAGCTCTTGCAGTGAACACGCTCTCAATGGACCTGTTCATAAAGCCCGATCATGTATTGCTTGGAGGAGGGATCGGCCTTGCACTTGTGGGTGTAGTAGTTCTGTTTATCGGGCACTTAATAAACCTGATACTGGGAGTTCTGGGTCCTGGGCTTCACTCATTGAGGCTTCAGTACGTTGAATTCTTCACTAAATTTTATGAAGGTGGAGGTAGAAAATACATCCCCTTTGGATATAGAAGAAAATATACGGAGGAATAAAAAAATGGTAGATCCATCACAAGCTGGAATGGTAGCAGTTGGAGCAGGATTGGCAGTAGGACTCGCGGGCATAGGCGCGGGCCTCGGAGAACAGGCAATAGGAGCAGCAGCAGTAGGCGCAATGGCAGAGGACGAGAAGTTCTTTGGTAAGGGCTTGCTGATGACTGTAATCCCCGAATCTATCGTCATATTCGGATTGGTAGTATCATTGATATTACTGTTCGTGTTCTAGGGCTAAAGACATGGGACTTGATGCGATAGTTGAAGAGATCAGGGCCAAAGGCAAAGCAGAAGCTGACAGGATCAGCGGAGAGACATATCAAGAAGTGTCGAAGATTATTGCAGATGCCCAATCCCAGGCAGCTCGGATCAAAGCTGCAAGACAGGAAGCTGTCAGGAAAGAGATCGACAGGATGAGGCAGCAGGAATTATCAAGCGCAAATCTTGAGGTCAAAAGGGCGACGCTTAACGCACGCAAGGAGCTACTTGATGAAGTATATGCAAGTGCAAAAGATACCATCAATAAACTCCCGGCTGAGAGGAACCAGAAGCTTCTTAAACTGATCATAGTAAAAAATGAAGATAGCAATACCAAGATATACTCAAGAGCAAAGGATAGGTCAGCAGTCAAAAAACTTACAAAGCTCGATTATGCGGGTGAGATCGACTGTATCGGAGGCGTTGTTATAGAGAACGAGGCTGGAACAGAGTTTCTGGATCTTCGGTACGAGACGATCTTAAAAAATGCCAATGAACGTTCCTTGAAGGAAGTCTCTGATATCCTGTTCAGGTGAAAGAAAGATATGGCAGCCTCAGACGGTACAAAATACGCATATATTGTAGCCAGGGTCAGGGCTATGAAAAGCAAGCTCATCCCGAAGGAGATGTATCCCAAGTTCCTCAACATGGAGATACCAGAGATAACCCGTTTCATCGGTGAATCAGATTATAAAAAAGATGTTGATGAACTCAGTAAAAAATATAGCGGTACTGATCTTTTTGAGCATGCGCTGAACCAGAACCTTGCACTGACATACCGCAAATTAATAGAAGTATCGCAGAACGAAGCCAACATTTTGATAACAGAGTATCTTCGCTTATGGGATATCTGGAATATAAAGACCATCCTGAGAGGGAAATTCTCAGGTGCAAGCGAGGATGAGATCCTTGAGGACGTGGTCTCAGGAGGCCAGTTAAGATACAGGGATCTATCCGAGATCGTCAGGATCGGTACGCTTGAGGGTGTGATCGGAGCATTCGCCAGAACACCTTATTATCCTGCGCTTGAGGGATACAAGGGTGATCTGGCACAGATCGAGAACGCTCTTGACATGATGTATTATACAAACCTCATTAAAGCTGTGGCGGCCACAGGCAATAAGTTATTCCTGAAATTCCTCAGAACAGAGATAGACCTCAAGAATCTGAAGATGCTCTTCAGGATGAAGCGGGCAGGTATGGAGCGCGATGACATAATCAAGCTTCTTATCCCGGGCGGGATGGAATTGAAGGATAGCGATCTTACAAGACTTGCATCCATGTCTCTTGGTGAATTCGTACGTGCTCTTGAGGAATACTCTTACTGGAATGCGATATCGGATGTCAGCGGTGATCTTACCTCTCTTGTGAATATTGAACCCCGTCTTGATAAATACGGACTTGTGTATGCCTCCCGCATATCCTACTATTATCCGCTTTCGATTCTTCCTATTCTCGATTATATATTGAGCAAGAAGATCGAGGTGGATAACCTTCGAGTAATCGTGCGCGGAAAAGAGACGGTTCTTCCAGAAGAGATAATTAAAGCCCACCTGGTGATGTAGATGGAGATTGCAGTTATCGGAAATAGCGATTTTGTATTAGGGTTTCGACTTGCAGGTATCAGAAAGACCTATGATGCGACGCCTGATAACATTGAATCCAGGATCCAGGGCATACTGAACGACAGGACTGTCGGGATCCTTGTGATTCATAATGATGATATAGGGAAGTTGTCTTCCCAGATGCAGAAAATACTTGATGACTCTGTGGAGCCCACGGTGATAACCATTGGTGGAAAGGGCGAGAGCACAAATATCAGGGAGAAGATAAAACAGGCAGTGGGTGTTGATCTCTGGAAATAATATGCTAATCAAAATAAACAGTAGGTGTCTTGCAAAATGAAAGCAAAAGGTAAAATTTATAGAATATCAGGACCAGTTGTCATCATAAGCGGTTTAAGTACCAGAATGTACGATGTGGTCAAGGTCGGAGATGAAGGATTAATGGGTGAAGTGATAGGTATAGAAGGCGACAAATCCACTGTACAGGTCTATGAAGAGACCTCTGGTATAAGACCTGGTGAGCCTGTTGAGAATACGGGCATGCCGCTCTCTGTCGAGCTCGGGCCCGGCCTGCTTGAGAGTATCTATGATGGAATCCAGCGTCCCCTTCCTGTCTTAAAGGGCAGCATGGGCGATTTTATAAAACGCGGCGTCTTTGCAGATGGTCTCTCGCGTGAGAAAGAATGGGATTTTGTACCCACGGTAAGCAAAGGAGATAAAGTGAATGGGGGCGATGTAATAGGAACTGTTCAGGAGACAGAGAACATCGAACACAGGATCATGGTTCCCCCCAATGTATCGGGCACTGTCAGTGATATAAAGAAGGGCAAATTCAAGGTCGATGATGTGATATGCACACTGGGCGATGGAAAACAACTCATGATGATGCAGAAGTGGCCTGTCAGAAAGCCAAGACCTGTGAACAAGAAATTAATGCCGAATACACCCCTGATTACAGGCCAGAGGATCCTTGACGGTCTTTTCCCTGTAGCAAAGGGAGGAACAGCGGCTATTCCGGGTCCTTTCGGAAGCGGAAAAACAGTTACACAGCAGCAGCTTGCAAAATGGAGCGATACCGAGATAGTGGTATATATCGGGTGCGGTGAGCGCGGTAACGAGATGGCAGATGTCCTGAACGAATTCCCTGAGCTTGAAGACCCAAAGACAGGTCGGCCTCTAATGGAGAGGACGGTGCTGATCGCAAATACATCTAATATGCCTGTGGCAGCAAGGGAAGCCTCTGTTTACACAGGGATCACTATTGCCGAGTATTACAGGGACATGGGGTATGATGTATCCCTGATGGCAGATTCGACATCGAGATGGGCAGAGGCAATGAGAGAGATCTCATCACGGCTTGAGGAGATGCCGGGCGAGGAGGGATATCCTGCCTATCTTGCAGCAAGACTATCAGAGTTCTATGAGCGTGCAGGTAAGGTGAAGGCACTCTGCGGAAGAGAGGGCTCGATTACGGTCATAGGAGCCGTTTCGCCTCCTGGTGGAGACTTCTCAGAGCCTGTTACCCAGAACACGCTCCGTATTGCCAAGGTATTCTGGGCACTTGATGCAAAACTTGCCCAGAGAAGGCACTTCCCTGCAATAAACTGGCTTAACAGTTATTCATTATACACAAAGGCACTGGGAGACTGGTATAATGAGAGTGTATCTACCGAGTGGTCAAAGCTCAGGGACGATGCGATGGAGTTATTGCAGAAAGAGGCAGAGCTTCAGGAGATCGTTCAACTTGTGGGCTCAGATGCACTACCCGAAGACCAGCAGTTGACGCTTGAGATCGCAAGGATGATAAGAGAATTCTTCCTGCAGCAGAACGCATACCATGATGTGGATACATTCTGTCCCATGGATAAACAGTACAAGCTATTAAAAGCCATCACAACATGGGGCAACAGGGCTCAGTCAGCACTTGAAACCGGGGCTCCTATCGAAGATATCATGAAATTAAAATCAAAAGACGAACTTGCAAAGATCAAATTCGAGAAGGATTTTGACGGAGCGCTTGGCACGGTCACAAAGAACATGGAAGAAGAATTCAGTAAACTGAAGGGGAAGTAACATGACTAAAGAATACAAGACCATCAGGGAAATAGCAGGTCCGCTCATCTTTGTAGAGAAGACAGAACCTGTGGGGTACAATGAACTTGTCAATATCACACTTCCTGACGGTACAAGCAAGAGAGGACAGGTGCTTGATACCTCTGAGGATATAGTCGTTATCCAGGTATTCGAAGGTGCGGGAGGACTTAGTAAAGAATCAAGCGTGAGATTCACGGGTGAGACCATTAAACTCCCGGTCTCGATTGATCTTCTGGGCAGGATCCTGTCAGGATCTGGCGAACCCCTGGATGGAGGACCCAGGATCATACCCGATGACAGGCTTGAGATAACAGGTGCTGCAATAAATCCATACGCCCGCCTTCCACCAAAGGACTTTATCCAGACAGGCATATCAACGATAGACGGGATGAACACACTTGTCAGAGGACAAAAGCTTCCCATCTTCTCTGGCTCGGGTCTCCCGCACAATGAGATCGCCCTTCAGATAGCAAGACAATCAAAGGTGAGGGGGTCTGATGAGCAGTTCGCAGTGGTGTTTGCAGCTATGGGCATCACCAACGAAGAGGCGCAGTACTTCATGCGCGACTTTGAGAGAACAGGCGCGCTTGAACGTGCAGTGGTATTCCTCAACTTAGCCGATGACCCGGCTGTGGAGCGGCTTATCACACCAAGACTTGCCCTCACTGCGGCAGAGTACCTTGCATACGAACATGATATGCATGTGCTCGTTATCCTTACCGATATCACGAACTACTGCGAGGCACTGCGCCAGATGGGCGCTGCAAGAGAAGAGGTGCCCGGCAGGCGCGGGTATCCGGGGTACATGTACACAGACCTTGCCTCTCTGTACGAGCGCGCAGGTGTCGTCAAGGGAAGAAAGGGGTCTGTTACCCAGTTCTCCATATTATCAATGCCTGGTGATGATATCACGCACCCGATCCCTGATCTCTCAGGGTATATCACAGAAGGGCAGATCGTTATATCAAGGGAGCTGCACAGGAAAGGCATCTATCCTCCTGTCAATGTCCTGCCCTCGCTCTCAAGATTGATGAACTCGGGCATAGGCGCGACCAGGACAAGGGACGATCATAAGCCAGTCTCTGACCAGCTTTACGCTGGATATGCTGAAGGTAAGGACCTGAGGGGACTTGTTGCCATAGTGGGCAAGGATGCCCTCTCAGACAGGGATAAGAAACTCCTTGAGTTTGCAGATATGTTCGAGGACCGTTTCGTGCGCCAGGGAGCTGATGAGAGCAGGGATATCGAAGCAACGCTTGACCTTGGATGGGAACTGCTCTCCGAACTGCCTGAATCACAGCTCACAAGGATCGATAATAAGTATATCAAGAAATATCACCCTGCCCATAAGGGGAAGAAAGAGTAGTATGGCCATCAAGGACAATATAAAGCCAACACGCTCAGAGCTTATCGAGCTTAAAAAGAAGATCAAGCTCAGCCAGAGCGGGCACAAGCTCCTTAAAATGAAGCGCGACGGCCTGATCCTTGAATTATTTGCCATACTTGAGAAGGCCAGGGATGTGAGAGCCGAAGTTGAGAAGCAGTTCGCCATAGCCTCGCTGAAGCTTGCTATCGCAAAATCAGTGGAAGGCATAGTAGTTGTGAAGTCCACGGCCTTTGCCCTCAAGGATACTCCGAAACTTGAGCTTGAGAGCAGGAACGTGATGGGCGTGGTTGTCCCCAAGATCGATGCATCAAGTGTGCACAAGAGACTTGATGAGCACGGCTACGGCATAATCGGTACAAGCTCGCGTATCGATGAGGCTGTTGATGCCTATGAGATCCTGGTTGAGAAGGTCATACTCGCTGCTGAGATCGAGACAACAATGAAGAAACTGCTTGAGGATATCGAGAAGACAAAGCGCAGGGTGAATGCACTTGAGTTCAAGGTCATACCCGAGCTTACAGAGGCCAGGGATTTTATCGTATTAAGGCTTGAGGAGATGGAACGCGAGAACACGTTCAGGCTGAAGAAGATAAAGGGGTAGAGTAAGGAAGGGATTCCATTTATTAAGCCTAGGTATTCACGCGGGATACAAATCTTTGAATGTTTTTTCTCAAGAACTTAAACATATCGCTGGAAACATGCTCATATAAGTCACCATCGTCTTCTCTTTTTACTTGAGTAACTGTATATCTTTGTAATGAAAGTTCTTCTTTTAAAAGAGTTTCCATTGCTGGTATTCCTCTGTCTATTTCCTCAAATATCCTGCATTTCCAGAGTATCTTTGGATCGTCTATAGCATGGATCAACTCTCTTGCTACACTACCTGTTTTCCCTCTGCATGTAAATACAAGGATGTTTAAATCAGCCCATTCCAGGCAATCTAAACTCTTTTCTAGGTTCGGAGTATCTGATGCTTCAGAACTAGTAAAATCTTCAACTATGGCAGTATTTGTATATCCATCTTCTCTCAAGCGATCACGAAGTTTTATTAGCCGTTCTTTTTCTCCTAAATGCTTCTCATCAGATGGAGGATTATAAGCACCATAGATGACTATGTGAATTTTATCCTTATATGCAATGATAGATTCTTTTTTCTTCCTTTGAAATTCATCGAATCTTTTTTGAATCCTCTTTACGTTTAGATTCACACTCTTTTAAGATAGACTTAATAGATAAAGCTTTTACGTTAGTACAAACAAATATACTCAAGTAAACCTGAGTATACTTGTAAAAGGAGTCTCTAAGAGAGGTATGCTATGGGAATATATACTAACAAAAAAATAGAAGAGTATGCAAATGAAATGCCTTTAGAGCTTAAGCGAGCGATAGAAGCTTTAAATGATGATTTTAGATTGGCTATTTTTTTTGTGCTTTTCAAATATGGTGAATTGTCTTTCTCTCAGATAATGACTGAATTAGAAATACCCCGTAAAGACAGCAGCATTCTATCTCATCACCTGAAGATACTTGAGAAGGGAGCACTTATCGAAAACGAATATGCCAAAAAAGAAGGTATAGATAGTCATTCCTTTTATGACCTTACAGAATTTGGAGAGGATGTGCTTAAAGGTTTGATGCATACGCTTTCTGTGCCTCATTTAGCCAATGAACCAATCGAACCGCTTAAAGAACTTCTATATCAGGTGGGATTAACCCAAGCTGAAAAAGCTTTCAAGAGAGGGAACAAATGAACCTGACGCCTCAAGAAGCCGGAAGGATGGAATATCTCCTGGGCAAATCCAGACTTAGCTATCTTACTAATAAAGAGGAAGAAGAATTACGCTATTTAATCACAAAAGAGCAGCCCTCGGCTAAAGATAGTTCCACAGATGAATTAATTAAGCTTGGGTTAATCCTGGTCGGGTTGTATTTTCTATCAAAAGCGCTCAGTAAGAAATAACAAATACAATAGCACTTCCCACACCTTAAAGAATGGTGCGGAGACCATCTCTGGGCGCCGAGCTGTTTCCATGGTAGTGTCGGGCAGGGTTGGGAGGTGGTCGAGAGATATATTGAGACACAGGATGTGCACCATGCAAAAAATGCTATATACAGGCCTCGTCCTTAACAGTAGTTGGCAATGTATGTAAATATAGGATCTAAACACACCGCAAAGGACGCAAAGTTCGCAAAGGAATTTGCTGCTACGCTTTGCGTTCTTTGCGCTCTGGTATGAAAAACTTTTCATCGCCATCTATGAACCACAGTTCATAGCCGACTTTGCGGTGTTTAATTCAATCCACGGAGTATTTCAGGTCGTGTACCTCAATGACTGAAAACCTGCTATTG
Source organism: Candidatus Methanoperedens nitratireducens (assembly GCA_020724545.1). GTDB lineage: Archaea > Halobacteriota > Methanosarcinia > Methanosarcinales > Methanoperedenaceae > Methanoperedens > Methanoperedens nitroreducens_B. Next base: position 30,454 of record DYGR01000027.1, on the reverse strand, counting down.
TAAAAGTTACACTAGTTCATCGACTTAAGATTTGCACGTCGTGTGACCTACTCAATTTCCTATTGTAACTTTTTACATTGGTATTTCAATCATTGACGTACACGACCGTATTTCAGAAGACTGCGGATATTTGAGCTTCCTGTAATGGCTATAATTCACGGTTAGTTACTACATATACAAGCAAATTATCACAATAAATATAGCATTTTTTACTTTGCCATCTACTGTTAAGTATAGGATTTATGATTTAGATGATGATGAGCATAGCATTATATATGCTTACTCCTTATAAAGGAACGGTGATAATTATGAGCTTAATTAAAAAAATCCCTGGATTTAGAAGCGGAAAATGGTGGAAAATGTTGATAGCAATACCAGTATATTCCTTACTGCTACTAGGTATGCTTGCATTCCTCACAGCGCTGGTAGGATTATCGCCACCGTCAGAAAGGATGAAAAGCGCCGATGCAGAAGCGCCTGTTGAAATACCAATTGTTGAAGCTGCAACACCGTCTCGTACGGCTGCGCCCACCAAAGTAATATATAATATCGGGGAGACGGCCAGCTTTACACTCCCAGATAATTACAATCTCAGAAGTAAGAACATAACAGTTATCGGTGTCAGATATACTGATGTAATCGGTGAGGGGAGAAATATAGCGACAGCCGGTGATGGAAAACGGTATGTGATTTTGAAGCTAAAAATTGAAAATACAGATCCAGCTCAGAACAATACTAATTTTAAAGGATCCTGGGATGAATTTGAATTGAAAGGAACAGGAGTATGGGATACATACTCAGTTGATTCTGCGACCCAGATTCTAACGAATCGCTTTACTACTATAGCCTGGTACAGTGACGGGTCCTGGATTCCAGATGAATATTTAGTATTTGAAGTACCTGCCGATGCCATTAGAGGGCTAAAACTCAATTATATTATTAAAGATTCAAAAAATAAGGAAGAAAAAATCACATTCAAGCTGAATTAGATGCAAGCGAAATATTTCCTAGGAAATAAAGCGGGCGGCCGTTGCCCTGCGGTCATGCGCTTGATGCCGGCTATGCCGCTTCCTTTTCGTCCCCCGATGCAATTTCAGCCTCTTTTTCTCCCATAAGCTGTAACAATTCAATCTTCCTTTCATCCGAAACCGACAGCGAAAATAACTTTTCTTCGGCCTGTGTTCGTATGCCCTTCATAGCTTCGGGCTTAAGTGATCCTATCCAGCCATCAAGGTAGTTCGATATAAGCTCTTCAACTGTTCGGTCTGTTCTTGCTGCGAATACTGAAAGTATTTCTTCATGTTCCTCGGTTAGTTCTATTGTTTTTTGCATTATTTTCACTGCAACGATAGGCGTCTTTCATGCTCTAAGAAGGAGATAGGAATCTCAAAGAACTTTCTTCAAACCTGAGAATCAGGCGCCTAAATAGATGAAAGAAAAAATCTTGGAAATTGCTGTAAAACATTGAAAAGAAAATTTTGGTCATAAATTGAAATTGATATTTCAATAACGTACTATTTAAGTTCTCGGAAATAAAATCAGGAAAAATGAATGGAATACGTAAAACAACAAAACCACATGAAGATTATGAAGTTTTAATCCCGATTTTGTATTTAGATGTAAAGGATTCAGAGTTTAAGATTGGCGATATAGCTGTAAAGAAAATGGGAGAGAATTCCCTTGAAGAATATGGGCTAAAGAAAGAAAAAAATATATTTAACGAGAATTTATTTGGGAATATTGTAAATAAAACAGTAGCAATCATTCCCGAAAAAGGTAATAATCCAAAACTAATTTGTGAAAGAGCACGAAGAAAAGCTGATTTTGTAATTCGAGTTCTACAAGTTTCGCTTTCATTTCGGCATGACGTAAATTTGCTCTTTAAGCAAGATGAGACGATCTTTTATAGAAAAAAGAACACCCCATCATCTGTTTGGATAAATTGGCAAAGAGGATATCGACCCATTGAATTAGAAATTGATGAACGTCTGAAAAATAAAATAAACAAATTTCTTGGTAGTATCCAGGAGATATTAGATGAACAAAGACTTTTTCCAAGATTCAGAGAGTGCTTTGTAAGGGCTTTAACATGGATTGGACGTAGTATCGAAGAAGAGGATCCAGACATCAAGATTATTGACTTATCAACAGCATTAGAAACAATATTGACAACAATTAATGATAGGTGGAAAGGAGAGGCATTAGCATCTCGTATGCTTTTGTTGTATGATATTGTTGATAAGCCATTTGTGTATCCTGCTGAAGTTCTGCGGATATATAAAATGAGATCAGAAATAGTTCATGGTAGCGAACTTAGAATTACGAGCAGGGATGAGTATCTTACCATGTTGAATGTCGCAATTGACGCGCTAATTTATTCTATCGAAGTAATTCGCCTTAAGGGTTTGAAAAGTCATAACAAATTTATTGATACTTTAGAATCTCATGATAAGATAGAACAGATATTAGACTGGCTTAAGGAACAAGATGATAAGGGGTTAACTAAAATATTAAAATATATGGAAGAAAATCTGTTAAAATACATTTCTGTGACTGAAAAAAAGCTAATTTAATCATGTGCTGAAAAGAAATATGAACCAAATCACACTAGTGGCTCACCACACTAATTATGATATAGCCTTTTTAGTTTAACTCTTGCATCTTTTGTAGTAAAACGCCAATTTACCATAGCATGCTGTTCGTTACGTTTCTTTTCCCAAGCGTCAATCTCCCGTTTTACAGTTGCCTTGTCTGGAATACGTCTATCTAAGCATTGTTCTGAGAGCACTGAAATCTCTATCTCCACCATATTGAGCCAGCTACCATGCTTAGGAGTATAGTGAAAATCCAGTTTCCTCAGTATCCTGCGTGCCTCCTCCGGCTTATAGGCTTCATATAAAGCCGCCGGGTTATGTGTATTCAAATTATCCAGAACTACCTTTATAGCTTCAGCTTCTGGGAAATACTCATCAGTCAAGGCTTTCATGCACGAGGCAAAATCCAGCTTTGTGCGTTGTTCGGTCACTTCTACATGACGCCATCCTAACAGAGGCTGGAAAAACAAGAATATATTGCATGTCCCGTTACGTTTGTACTCGTAGTCATATCTTTGAGCTTGACCTGGTTTCATGGGTAGAGGATGACGTACATCTCCTATCAACTGATATGGCTTCTCATCAAAGCATACTACAGGTTGTTTCGGGTCGTAGGGCTGTGCATAAAGATCTAAAACGTCTTCCATCCGCCATACAAATTCACTGTTTACCGAAGGAATGCACCACTGTTCCTTAAGCCACGGCTTAACACTTTTTTTTTGAGTACCCGGCGTACTGTTTCATCGGAGATGGAGTCTATCGTACCCAATTCCACCAACTTATCAGCCAGAAGTTGCATCGTCCAGGTCTTTCTCCCTTCTGGTGGATTGCTGCAAGCAAGAGCAATAAGGAAAGCTTCCTGTTTTCCTTTCAGTTTTCGTTCTCCACCTGGACGGGGAAGCTCGTTCAGGGCGTATTCCAATCCTCCTTCTACGAATTTTTTGCGGATTCGTCCCACTGTGGAAAAACCAATATGGAGAGCTTCTTCGATAGCTTCATCGGTTTTACCCTTATCAGCTAAAAGCAAAATCCTTGCACGATTCAATCTTCGGGCTGGATGTTTACCGCCTTTGAATAGGCTTAATAGGTATGTTCGTTCGTTTTCTGTCAGATTCACTGTGTATATCTTTTTTGGCATTTTAGTATATTTCTTCCTTTGATTTTTTAAGAAACATACCTATTTAAGATCATACTTCAAAAACCTTGTGGTGAGCCACTAGACACAAACATTTTAATCGATATTGAAGAAAAACGAGAGGGATACGAAAATATTACAAAATTAATCGAACTCCATAATAATAAAAAAATTAAGATTAATATTCCGGCTATAATTGCAGCAGAAAAATTATTAGAGAAAAAACATATTACTAATTTCAACCAATTTAAAGGATACGTGGAAACTTTAGGATTTAAAGAAGTGGAATTTACAAAACCAATAGGTTATTGTGATCTGAGTTTTCTTGACTACTGCGTATACAGTGGAGAAGAGGCTGAAAAATTGGATCATGATATTCATAAAATTCTGTTTTCAAGTATTGAACCAAAATATGATGATTTCTGCAAAAAAAGAGGCATTGACAGTAAGACCTGTAATCACAAATGGATAAATGCAAAAGTTGATGTCCTGGTGTTGTGGTGCCATATTTATTATAATAAAGATATTCTTGTAACCCATGATGAAAATTTTAAAAGGTGCAAACCAGACTTAGCTCAAATACTTTCCAAAAAAATTGAAATAATGAATCCAGAAGAATTCGTTGCTAATTTTTCAAAATTGTAAAAATTTTTTAGGCAGACTGCTATTATCTTTAAATTGCTGTCCTGCGCCTGAATATAACTATGAGACAAAAAAACATATAGAACATCAAATCCATGAGCATCCATTTGGATGCCCCGTTTTTCGAAAAAGGGGTGGTTGACGGGCGTGCCTCGAAACATAGGAGAGAAAGAACAAACAACAGGACATAAAAAAAGTAACGATACCATGTCCGCCGGGATGAAAATCCCACCATACGGAGCTGCTACCGCATGAAGATAAGGGAAATGCAGTATCATGAGAGACTGTGTTGAGTTCCCGTATAGGTAGCCACAGCCCTGAACAGCAGGTGAACCAGAAGTGGCCTTATCATGATGTGGCGTCCCAGGTCACGGCGGAAACAAAAGCAGAATATAGGCGATGGGGTTGGTCATGGCAGGGATGGTTTATTTCTTAAACAAACACATAAATATGTGTAAAAACATAATATATTTTATGCCAACCATGACTCTATCTGTTCCAGACGACCTTTACGCCATCATCAAACAACACAATGAAGTAAAATGGAGTGTTATTGCGAGAAATGCCATGTGGGAGTATGCCCGAAAAATCCAGTTAGTAGATAGCATACTGGAAAAAAGTGAATTGACAGAAAAGGATGCCGCAGAGATCGGGAAACTTATAAAAAAGTCAATACGAGAACAACATGATATCGAGTGAGTTGGGAAAATGAGACTGGTGATAGACACCAATATTATAATATCCTCCCTCATATCCAACTCAACACGGCGTTATATTCTGATGAATTCAAATATTGAATTTATAGCGCCAGAATACACGTTTACTGAGATTTTAAAACATACCGATCTTATCGAAAAGAAGGCAAAACTCGCATCTAAGGACCTGCAATATGTGATGGATATGCTATTTTCACGAATCACCATCTATCCAAAAGATGAATATGCCGATTGCTATGTTCAGGCTAAAGATATCATGAAAGATGTCGATCCTGATGATGCACCTTTTTTAGCTCTTGCTATGAAAACCAAAGTTGATGGAATATGGAGCGAGGATAAAGGATTCCAGCAGCAGAACTATGTAAAAGTATACACTACAAAGGAACTTTTAGAGATTATATAACACGAGTTTTGATGATATTTCTGCACCTTGATGACCTTTTATCCCTAACTCTGGCGCCAAACATGATCTCTTTTCTCAATTGTATCTAAGGTATCCAATTCGTCTTTAAATGTCTGTTATCCGCGCCGGGATGCCTAATATTTCTATTTCCACTCTGTTTTATTTATGCCATACTTACTCAATTCAATTTTAAGTTTATCATAAATATTATCTACATCCGATTCTTCTGTTGAGATGTATTTGATATTATGTTTTTTATAAATATCTTCCTTCTTTCTTCGATTCTCTATATAATCCGGTTCATCTGACCCCCAATGTTCTAAATATATCCCAATTGCTTGGATATAAAAATCAGGATGAAGTTCCTGTCCGTCTAAAATCAAAGTTGGTTCATATTGAACTATGATTCCATTATCTGTCAAAAATTCTGCAATCGTTCTTTCAATTCTTGAACGGACTAATAAACCATGTTTTGTTCTTACTTTTAGACCTTCCTTATGTTTTTCTCTAAAATTTTGGTATGTATATTTTAGTTGCGGTTTATCTTTAGTCAATGCAGTTTTGACACCTTTTTTAATATTCTTTGATTTTAACCAACAATCATAACATAGTGGTTTATCATCTTCTTTCCAGTTTCCACAATTTTCACATTTAGTTAACAGACCTTCCAGAGACATTTCATAGCAATCTCGACATAGTGGTTTTCCATAACTATTATTACCGCATACTTCACATTCGGTTTCCACTAAACCTCTATTAAAAGGACCTTCTTTAATAGATTTATTTTCTTTCAACCAACAATCATAACATAATGGTTTAGTATCTTTTTTCCATTTGCCACAAGATTCACATTTTGTAATCGCCCTATCATCTTTCAACTTATTGCAGTCGATACAAAGTGGATAAAAACCAGAATTCTTTCCGCAAATTTGACAAACCATAAGAATCAACATATCACTAAAAGTCTTATTATATATATTATTCCGATGCAAGAGTATTGAGGACGTAGACTAATGACGGTACATTTACATTAATTTCATGCTGATCTCTCCTAGAAGAAAATTATAACAAATCCAAAGTGAATATATACGATGATGCGTTTATACCCCTGTGATATAAGTGATATATCAATAAATGTGTTGCGCCATATTAATAAAATAAGGAGGAATAAAGACTATGAAATTCCTTATAACCATATATCAGGATGAGGATGGGATGTTCATTGCTGAATGCCCATCTATCCCCGGGTGTGTTAGTCAGGGCAAGACCGAAACTGAGGCTACAAAAAATATTCAAGAGGCTATCAAAGAGTGTTTAGAGGTCCGTGCTGAAAAGGGAATGCCTCTAACAGTGACTACTCGCCAGGTTGAGGTTCTTGCATAGTGCCACCTGTTCCAGTACTGAAACCTCGGGAGGTTGTGAAGACTTTTGAGAGACTTGGTTGGGAAGTCATTCGCCAACGAGGTAGTCACATCATTCTGACGAAGGAAGGGCATATAGCGACGCTGTCAGTACCAAACCATCCCGAAGTGGCTCGTGGCACTTTAAGAAGTCTGATTATAAAGGCAGGGATTAGTGTTGAAGAGTTTTTGGCAGCTTTGGAGAAATAACTTATAGCGCCTGAATCGATCTGAAGAAAATTGAAACACTGTGCGGAGCCCAGTATCGGCAGCCACAGCCCGAAACAGCAAATAAACCAGAAGTGGCCTCATCGCTTTGTGACGCCCCAGGTCACGGCGGAAACAAAAGCAGAATATAGGCGATGGGGTGGTCATGGCAGGGATGGCTGCGAATGCTCTCATGTGCGACCGGGGAGGTCTAATAATGTCCTCCTCAAGAATAATTCTCGATAATCCGCTATAATGTCTCAGGTTTCCATACCTTTATACCAGCAATTTTCTCAAAATCGCCGTCATTGGTTGCAATATTCTCAATATTCAAATATTCCATAGTTAATAAATGGAATGCATCGTTTGATAAAAGCGATTCTCTATGAGCATCTCTCAACAACGGGATGGTTTTTGACGGAATATTGACCAAATTGAGGTTTGCCGTGGTAAAAACATCAATAACATCAGAAATATCTACCTCCCCTATGGAATCGGGATTTTCCTTTACAAAACGTATGAACTCGTTGGTTTTTAATCCATAGTTTCTGCAAACCTCTGCCTTTACGAAGTTAAACAGCGTTTCAGATACTACTATATTATTTATAAAACCGATAAAATATCCTGATTCTATATTTTTAAGAAACTGTTTGCATTTTTCAAAAAAATCAGCATCCCTGAGTAAAAAATAAGTAAATATATTAGAATCAATAAATACAAAAGAATCTCTGGGGATTTTGTGGTGATCAATCAATGCCTTCACCGGATTCGGTCGATTCGATAATTTCCTCAACAAAGCTGTGATCAAGCATTTCTCTGCGTTTTTCTGTTATCATATCGATTTTCGATTTTTTTGGCTTCTGGACACGGATGATGAGTACTTCCTCATTTTCTTCCAGCATATCCCCAGGTTTTATAATACCTTTATGAACCGTACCATGAATGATTTTTGCCATGTATATCGAAATGATGCTATTGGATTTAATAATTTTCGATATAATCTAAAGCAACTATATGTGATATACAATCTCGTGCACCCGCACCGATACTCCATTTTTCAAAACGAAGTGACGCGGCTTGCCTCGAAACATAGGAGAGAAAGAACAAACAACAAGACATAAAAAGTAACGGCACCATGTCCGCCTGGGTGAAAATCCCACCATGCGGAGCTGCTCCCGCATGAAGAGAAGGGAAGTGAAGTATCATGAGAGACCGTGCGGGGTTTCCGTATCGGCAACCACAGCCCGAAACAGCAGGTGAACCAGAAGCGCCCTCATCGCAATGTGGAGCCCCAGGTCACGGCGGAAACTTAAGCAAAATTTGAGCGATGGGGTGGTCATGGCAGGGATGGTTTATCTCTTAAACAAACACATAAATATGTGTAAAAACATAATATATTTTATGCCAACCATGACTCTATCTGTTCCAGACGACCTTTACGCCATCATCAAACAACACAATGAAGTAAAATGGAGTGTTATTGCGAGAAATGCCATGTGGGAGTATGCCCGAAAAATCCAGTTAGTAGATAGCATACTGGAAAAAAGTGAATTGACAGAAAAGGATGCCGCAGAGATCGGGAAACTTATAAAAAAGTCAATACGAGAACAACATGATATCGAGTGAGTTGGGAAAATGAGACTGGTGATAGACACCAATATTATAATATCCTCCCTCATATCCAACTCAACACGGCGTTATATTCTGATGAATTCAAATATTGAATTTATAGCGCCAGAATACACGTTTACTGAGATTTTAAAACATACCGATCTTATCGAAAAGAAGGCAAAACTCGCATCTAAGGACCTGCAATATGTGATGGATATGCTATTTTCACGAATCACCATCTATCCAAAAGATGAATATGCCGATTGCTATGTTCAGGCTAAAGATATCATGAAAGATGTCGATCCTGATGATGCACCTTTTTTAGCTCTTGCTATGAAAACCAAAGTTGATGGAATATGGAGCGAGGATAAAGGATTCCAGCAGCAGAACTATGTAAAAGTATACACTACAAAGGAACTTTTAGAGATTATATAACACGAGTTTAATTGAGCATTAAAAACAGGAACACGGATAAAACAGCAAAAAGGCAACTTGTTTCGTTTACACCGTTAGAAGCGGGACGATTTATATATTGACAATAGAGGAATAAAATATGACAAAATGCCCCCTATGCGAAACAGAGATGAGAAAGGAACGTAAGGAGATAGAAAAAGGCGTATGGGCTACTGTTGAGGTCTGTCCTCAATGCAAAGATGAATGGATAGATGAAAAAGAACATGATAGGCTTGTAGATCTGTTCAAGCGCAAAACCTTCAACCTTGGAGGCAGTATCGCAGTCAGAATACCCAAGGAAATAGCCGATGCCCTTTCCATACGAGAAGGAACCGAAGTAAATTTCTCTGTACAAGATAAAAAGATAATAATATCCAAGGCAACCGCATAAGCTTACAATGTACTCAATTATATAGGCAGCATCGCAAAGTGATATTTACGCCTGAATAGAAGATAGAAAGAACAAACAACAGGACATAAAAAAAGTAACGGCACCATGTCCGCCGGGGTGAAAATCACACCATGCGGAGCTGCTCCCGCATGAAAAGAACGGGAAGTGCACCTACGGTGGAATGGTGAGCGCCGATATCAGGGTAAAAGGAGAGCGTGTGGGGTTTGAGATAAGGGATATCGCCACAGGAAGGCAGGGGATACTTGCCCATAAGGAGGGCAGCGGACCGCGCGTTGGCAGTTATCATGTCAATCTTGCTGACCTGAACAATATCGGGGTGACTGCTATTAGAAATGCGCTGAACTCTGAGCTGGTGGTCATCGATGAGATAGCGCCGATGGAGTTCAAATCACCAGAATTTATTAGAGCGGTTGAAGAGGCGCTTGATTCAGATAAGAACATGCTCGTGGTACTGCACCAGAAGTCCAGCCATCCGCTTGCAGAGAGGATACGGAGGGAGTTTCGGGTTTATACTGTGACTCATGAGAACAGGGAAAGGCTGGTTTCTGAGATAGCTGGTAAATTTGATTAATGATTTATTTTTGAGTCCACGATCTCGCCGGCTGTTGTGAAAAGTGTTCCACCAAGATGCATTATCGGCTTTATCCTGGATATATCAAGCACTCCGTCTCTAATTGCTTCAACATTACACACTGTTGCCACAACCTTCCCGATAAATAGTGTATGGTCGCCTGCTTCCTTCATATCAATAACCTTACATTCCAGATGAGCGGCACATTGCTCCACACCTGGTGTTTTTAGTGCTATTGAGCTAACCGGCGTTAAACCGGTCGCTTTAAACTTATCCACATCTCTTCCAGATATCGAGCCTGCAAGCTGCACTTCTTTTAGAATATCCATAGTCGGAAGGTTCAGGACAAACTCTTTGCTGTGGGCTATGCATCCATGCGTATACCGTGTACTGCCAACCGCAATAGAGACAAGGGGCGGGTCTGCAGACACGCTTGTTATCCAGGCAAGGGTAGCAACATTGGGCCTTCCGTTCTTATCGATAGATGATACAAGCCCCACAAGCTGGGGTGCAAACAACCTGTTAGGTTTGATATTGGCCTCTATCTTCATTCGACCGACTCCTCTATCCATTTAAGGTAGTCGGCTGAACCTTCACCTAACTTAAACGATATCACGCATGGTACCTCATAGCTGTGAAGCTGTTTTACCCTTTTCTCGATTTCTTTTATCTTGTCTGTCTTTGTCTTGACTAAGATCCCGAACTCATGTGATTCATCGATATTATCCTTCCACCTGAAGATCGATGTGATGGGAAAAATATTCACGCAGGCTGCAAGACGCTCCTCTATAAGTTTTCTTCCAATGTTCCTGGCCTCTTCCATGTCGCCAGCGGTTATATATATGATTGAGAACATATGCACCAAAACTTAATATGCGCTATATGTTTAAATAAAATGCTAAGGGAGACTATCTATTGAACTTTTACAATCTTTTACTTGTGTTTTTACTCTACTGGTTACTTGTCATATATCTTGATAAGCGCGGGACACTGAGCAGATACAATATTACAGCTTATGGACCGATCCTGATGATCAGAACCCAGAGAGGCCAGAGGTTTCTTGATAAACTCTCAATCCATAAGAAATTCTGGAGAATATTTGCAAATATCGGCCTTCCTGCAATGCTTATAGGTATGCTTGTAATGTTCATTTTAATATTGTTCATCGATTACTCTATAATTACGTCCTTCCAGACAGAAACAGTTCCTCACCCTGGTAAATTCAACGAGCCGCGTAATATTTTCCTTATACCGGGTATTAATGAGTACATACCTTTTGTGTGGGGAATTATCGCATTGATTGTAACCCTGATAGTGCATGAGTTCTCACATGCCATCCTCTGCAAAGTAGAAGGAATAAGAGTAAAATCCATGGGAATATTGCTGGCACTGATCCCAATCGGGGGCTTTGCAGAACCTGATGAGGAGCAGCTTCTTGGAAAAAAAGAGGATAAAGGTGAAAAAGAGGTAGAGCCCAAAGCCACGCGCAGCCAGCGCATCAGGATACTTACATCAGGAGTGATGGCCAATTTTGTCACGGCATTGATTGCGTTTATACTGTTCTTTTCACTTCTCGGGTCTATTTCTCCTGTCGGTGATGTCATGGTAACAAGCGTAACCCCGGGATCCCAGGCCGATCTGGCTGGAGTAAAGCAGAACATGATCCTTACAAAGATAAATGATGAACAGATAGATAACGCCCATGATGCCTTTACCTATACCAGTTCACTACAACCCGGAAGTAATGTTACATTAAATTTAATCGATAAGAGTGAAGAAAAAGAGATCAGCTTCACTATAACAGCAGATACCAGGATTACTGAGGGTGTCAGGGTATCTGATGTAGTTCCAGGCTCACCCGCTGAAGCGGCCGGCATAAAGCCAGGTATGGTTCTTGTCCGGGTTGATAGCACTGAGATCAGAGGACTTGAGGATTTTATCAGATTCATGGAATCCACCGAACCAGGACAGAAAATAGACATCCATATGTTGAGTAACAGCTCTGAGAGTGCATCCACGAAGGTCTTCGAGAATATCGAGTTAAGCGCATATCCTTATGACAGGGATGCTAAAAAGGGATTCCTGGGGATTTCTTATGGAGGAGGGGCTGAAATTGGTCCTCTGGGTATAGGCATAGGTGAATTTCAGGCAAAGGAATTTCTGGGTATGCTAAAGGATATCCCATCATCATTAACCGGGCTCAGAGGCTGGATACTGCTGTTCAGCCTGCCTATTATTGGTCTTGCTGGAGAAGGTTTTCCAGGGTTCAGCGGTTTAATTACTCAGTTCTATGAGCCCATCGGCTGGGCTGCCATGCTTGGAGATGGAACATTCTGGATATTAAACCTCCTTATGTGGATAGGCTGGATGAATTTTTATGTAGGGCTTTTTAATTGCCTTCCTGCTGTTCCTCTTGATGGCGGACATGTGTTCCGCGATGTTATGACTTCATCGCTGTCAAGGATTATAGGAAATGGTGAAAAAGTTGAGAGGCTGTCCAATGCAATTGTGATTCTATTTGCATTAACGATCCTCATGTCGTTTATATTCGTGATTATTGCACCGTATGCAGCCCATGGGTTTTAGTCAGGTTACCTTTATTTTTTCAGCAAATCCCATCAATAAAAGACTGACTTCGTACAATACAATAAACGGCAGCGCTACCATAATCTGGCTGAACATGGTTGGATCTGGAGTAATGAATGCTGCAACTATCAACAGGATGATATAGGCATGCTTCCTGTAGTGAGCAAGAGTCTGCCGTGAGGTGACACCAAGGCGAACCAGCAGGGTCATGACAAGAGGTAATTCAAAGGATAGTCCTAATATTACAGTCATCATAACAATAAAATAGACGAACTCGTAAACCGAGAAATTCGCGATTACACCGCTGTTAATGGCATCCTGATATATGAAACGCAGAAAAAGCGGAAGCATATAAAAATATGAATAACCTGCTCCGATTAGAAAAAGTACGATGAAGGCCAATATGATCGAGATCATCAAGGGCTTATTCACATGAATGACATTTCTGAATCTTCCCTTTATTCCCCTGTATGCATAGTACAGTATAAGAGGAGAAGCGATAAGTATCCCGAATATAAGAGACATCTTGAACTTAAGCATCAAGACCTCAAGAGGAGTCAGATAAATCAGTTTGGGGATGTTTAAACTTTGAGATATAGTTAATATCTCACCAGATATTTTTGTCAGGTTCTGTGCAATAGCAGAATTATTGGCTGCCAGTTCCTTTGATATCAAGGCAAGATTATTGGATGCATCAACTAACTGTCCTGACGGATCAACTTTATCATACATGTGCAAATTATAAAATAGATCATCTTGTATTTTATTTATTATTTGATTCATGAATGAAAAAGAGAATACTGCTCCTGCACCAAAGACCGCAGCAATGTAGATCAGTTTTCTTCTCAATTCAGCAAGTATCAGTGAAAATTCTTCTAATGGCATCTTAATCTTAGGTCCCTATCTGGAGCGGCTCTGCTATCTTCTTCAATGTTGCTACAGCCGACAGCGCAGCAAGAAAACTCGTCCTGGGATTATCCGGCGATGGAATATTCTCAACACAGCAGGTGAGTCTTCCAAAGGCCCCCTCAACTGATATCTCATGTATGTTACTGGTTGCCTGCGGATCAACGAAGACTCTCACCTGTGTATTTCTTGTACCTGTGCCTGCAATGCCCAATGAGACTGCAACATTGATGTTTGCTGGAAATGCCGCAATTGCATCGTCTGCGCTTCCTTCGAACAGCAGTGTCTTTTCATGAAAAGACTCCAGATCGATATTGTTCTTTACTATATATGGTGCTCCTTTCAGTCCTTCTGGATTTTTTGTAGTTGTAATCATTACTCTATCTATATGAGCAATCGATGCAGATTTTAAGCCATCAAGACCAGCAATGGCTCCTGATGGTATATATATCTTACAATTATTGGCCGAAGCCGCATTAATAAACCTCTCCAGTAATCCCTGATCTGCAAAAGCTCCTGCGCTTAATACCATAAGGTCTTTTCCGCTCTCCAGTACAGAAAGTCCATGTTCACGAACAGCCGCTGTAGATGCGCATTCAATGACCAGATCTGCCCCGAAGATCAATTCACCAGGAGATAATATCTCGGGTTTGTTATTGAGCAATCCAAGCAGTCTCTCGCAGCGCTCTGCGCTCCTGTCGTAAATGGCCACAAGTTGCGCATCTACAAGCTTATTATCGATCGCCCTGCATATCTGGGCACCTATGGCACCGCAGCCGATTAATCCGATCTTCATCATATTTTGCTTCATAATACGTTTTTCAGTAGCATATAAGTAACTTGATTATTAATTCAAAGGATATGCTATTGAAAGAGCTTGAGAGTTTTATCGAAGAGGATATAGGTTACAATGATGTATCATGCAGTATAGTTCCGGATCGCAGGGTACAGGCTGAAGTAGTATCAAATGAAGACGGCATAGCAGCAGGGATCTCTGAAGCAGCGCAGATCTTTGAATATTTTGATATACTGGCAACAACGGATCTTACTGAAGGCTCGGCTGTAAAGAAAGATGATACCATATTTACTCTTGAGGGCGGGGCGAGGTCTATTCTCAGGGCGGAGAGACTGGCATTGAATTTCCTTGGAAGGATGAGCGGGATTGCCACACTGACACGTAGATACGTTGATAGGGCAAACGGCGTAAGGATTGCAGGTACAAGAAAGACCACGCCTGGATTTAGAAAATTTGAAAAAAAAGCGGTCATAGCTGGAGGGGGAGACCCTCACAGGTTTAACCTCTCAGATACGGTCATGATTAAGGATAACCATATCGCAGTTCTCGGGCTTAAGAGGGCAGTGAGTGCAGCAAGAGAGAGAGCGAGTTTCACCCAGAAAATTGAGGTTGAGGTTGAGGATATGGATTCAGCCATCCATGCAGCAGAGATGGGAGCAGATATTATCATGTTTGATAATATGGCGGCAGATGAAATTGAAAAAACCATTAAAACACTGGCTGATAGGGGTCTGAGGGACTGTATTATCCTTGAGGCATCAGGCGGCATATCACTTGAGAACATAGGTGATTACGCAAGGACAGGTGCTGATGTTATCTCCCTTGGCGCACTCACACATTCATCAAGATGGCTTGATATCAGCCTCAGGATTAACCAGATCCAGCAGACTGAAAAATGATCATTTAGCAAGCCAAGGTCCGGATTCGAACCGGAATGGAATCGCTCTGCAGGCGATTGCGTAGCCGTTCCGCCACCTTGGCAAATCTCAGAGCACGGCTACATATACATTATAGGTAATAAGATTATCGCAGGATGAGAAGCTCCATAGCTCTGATTATAAAATATCCCTGAAGTATTTTATCGTTTCTTCTAATCCCTGCTCCAGCGAAACCACTGGTTCCCAGCCAAGAAGCTTACGTGCTTTCGTGATATCAGGCCTTCTCTGCTTCGGGTCATCAACAGGCAGTTCTTTAAAAGTGATTTTTGAGTTACTCCCCGTAACTTTAAGTATGATCCTGGCAAACTCAAGTATGGTGTGCTCCTCAGGGTTCCCGATATTCACAGGTAGAGTATAATCTGACATCATCAGGCAGTAGATACCTTCAACTTCATCGTTTACATAGCAGAAACTTCGTGTCTGGGAGCCGTCCCCGTACACGGTGAGATCCTCGCCCCGCAGTGCCTGCCCTATGAAGTTTGGCACAACCCTGCCATCATCCAGGCGCATCCTGGATCCGTATGTATTAAAAATCCTCACGATCCTTGTATCTAATTTATGATTCCTGTGGTATGCCATCGTAATGGCTTCAGCAAACCTCTTCGCCTCATCGTAAACCCCGCGTGGCCCGATCGGGTTCACATTGCCCCAGTATTCCTCGCTCTGGGGATTCACAAGCGGGTCGCCATAGATCTCGGAGGTTGATGCCAGCAAAAATCGCGCCCCTTTCTCCTTTGCAAGCCCGAGCATGTTATGGGTTCCAAGAGCCCCCACTTTTAATGTCTGTATGGGCAGATCAAGGTAGTCTATTGGACTTGCCGGGCTGGCAAGATGGAAGAGGAGATCTATCTTTTCCTCTAAATAGAGCGGTTTCGTTACATCATGCTTGATATACGAGAATCTATCTGTTTTTATGTGGGTGATGTTCTGCATATTTCCTGTGATGAGGTTGTCCACACAGATCACTTCGTAACCTTTTGACAATAGCAGGTCGCTCAGATGAGAACCGAGAAATCCAGCGCCGCCTGTTACTAATGCCTTCATACTTGCCTCAGAACTCTATAGATGACGAGTCCCCTATATTAAGGGAATTATGTTTTCCGTGCACACTGGCGTCATCTCCTACTATGGATCTCTGGAGATTAACCTTCGATATGTGTGAGCGCGAGCCTATCACACTATCAGAGATTATACTGCTCTCAATATACGAATCCCCTGCAATGGATGCATGCGGCCCGATCACTGAATTTATGATTGTAACATTATTCCCGATAGCAACAGGCTGAATAATCACCGAATCCTTTATCTGGTATACCGGGTCTATATTTTCTTTCTCATCCAGCAGCACCCGGTTTGTTTCAAGCAGCGACTCATGATGCCCGCAGTCATACCAGCTTGAAACAGGGAACGGCTTTAGATGGTAGCCCCTGCTCACCATCTCCTGCAGTGCGTCTGTGAGCTGGTATTCTCCACGTGTACGCATGTTGTTCTCAAGCATCTCCTCAAGTATCGATAGAAGAACAGGTATCTCCCTGACGAAATATACGCCTGCTATCCCGAGATTGGATTTTGGATGAGCGGGCTTTTCTTCTAGATTTTTTATATATTTTCCATCAAGCTCGACAATACCGTATTTTTTCGGATCATCCACTTCACGTACACCGATTGATCCTGAGCAATCACCATTATTTAAGTGATGCATGTAGAACTCAAGATAACCTGCTTTGAATATCATATCTCCAAGTGCGATCATTATATCAGAGTCACCAATCTCATCCCTTGCAGTATAAATAGAATGGCCAAGACCGAGCTGCTCCTTCTGATCAACATATAGTATATCGAAAATATCAGAGTAATTCTTATCCACATACGACATGATCTGCTCTTTCTTATAGCCCACGACCAGTATTATCTCTTCAGGCTTTATATCTCTCATTCTATCCAGTATATGACCTATTATCGGCTTGCCCGCGATATACACCATGGGTTTGGGCTTTGTGAAGGTATGAGGAAAAAGACGTTTACCTGCCCCTGCTGCTGGAATAACTATTTTCATGCTGTTCACACCCTTCCGTATTCATCATCAAACCTGATGATATCATCCTCGTCCACAGTATCACCGAGCTGTACCTCTATGATCTCCAGTTGTAGCTTCCCTGGGTTGGACAGCCTGTGTTTTACACCAGATCTTATAAAGGTACTTTCCCCCGGCCTTAAAAAGAACTCCTTGCCATCCACATGCACACATGCCATACCCTTTACAACAACCCAGTGTTCACTTCTATGGTGGTGAAGTTGAAGGCTAAGTCTCTTCTCTGGCATAACAGTGATGTTCTTTATCTTATGTCTCTCCGAATTCTCAAGAATCGTATATGAGCCCCACGGCCTGTAGACCGTGGTGTGAAGATACGCCCGCTCATCATCCTTGTTTTTAAGTGCTGTCACGATATCCTTTACTTTCTGACTGCTGCTTCTCGGGCATACGAGCAATGCATCCGGGGTATCAACTACAACCATCTCATTGACATCAATAAATGAAACAAGCTTGCTGGGTTTTGAGTATACCAGATTACCGGCAGAATCAATAAGAACATTATCACAACCATACACAACATTTCCATATTCGTCTTTTTCAAACTCATCATAAATCGCATCGAAGTTGCCAAGATCGCTCCATTTCTCATCAAGCCTTACGACAGCCACACGATTTGATTTTTCCATGATCCCATAATCAATGGAAACTGCAGGCACATTATTATAAACTTCATCTATATCATCCGATGTTTCAAATGCCCCGAAAACAGAAGGCTCATGAGCCTGAAGTTCTGCAAAGAATATATCTGTATCGAACATGAACATGCCGCTGTTCCAGAGGCATCCCTCCTTTACGTATTTCTTAGCATCATCAAGTGCAGGCTTTTCCCTGAACTCAGATACCCTGTATCCGGCTCCAAGTGCTTGCGCGGGTTTTATATACCCATAACCTGTATGCGGGTATCTGGGTACTATTCCAAAGGTTACAAGATAGTCGCAGACCAGTGCCTCTGCACCTGCGATTGTTCTCATGGCGCTTCTATCAAGTATATGGTCAGATGAGAATACACTGACAGTGGATTTACCATATCTTTTCTTGATCTCTTGTATCCCAAAACAGATTGCTGGCAGTGTGTTCTTCCCTTTTGGTTCGATCAGCAGGTTCTCCCCGGGAATATCATATCCCAGTTCTTTTATCTGTCCTGCCACGAAAAACTTTTGGGTTCCATTGGTTACCACGAATACATCCTGGAGATCCGATATCTCAAGACATCTTTTAAATGTATCCTGGAATAGTGAGGTTTTGCCAAGCTTTAAAAATTGTTTTGGATAATGCTCACGACTCAGCGGCCAGAGGCGTGTGCCTGAGCCGCCTGCAAGTATTATTGATTTTATGTTTCCATCTCCTCGATTTTCTACCAGCACAGGCCTACATACTCAATATCCTTTCCTGGGGTAAGCATATGCCGTCCATCTATTATAAGCCTGCGCTCCATAACATCAAATTCTTTATCAAGCGATCTGAACTCATCCCATTCGGTCATTATCATACAGGCATCGGCACCGCGCAGTGCATCTGCTGCTGAGTTGTGGTATTCGATATTGCCAAAGAGCATCTTCATACTCTCATTTGCCATTGGATCATAAGCCGAAACCCTGGCTCCATTATCGAGCAGCTCTTTTATCACAGGTGTTGATCTTGATTCCCTGATATCATCGGTATCGTTCTTGAAAGCAAGCCCCAGAACCGCGATCTTTTTTTCTCTCAGGCTGCCGAGTCTATTTTTTAATAACTGTACCATCCTGGTCGGCTGTCTCTCATTTATTTCAATTACCGATCTGAGCAGAACAGGTTCATACCCGATCTCTGAAGCCTTGCCGATAATAGCCCTCACATCCTTTGGAAAACATGAGCCTCCAAAGCCCGCTCCAGAATTTAGAAAGTGAGGCCCTATCCTGAAATCCCGGCCTACGGCTCTCATGACCTCGTAGGTATCTATTCCAAGTCCCTTGCAGATGTTCCCTATCTCATTTGCAAATGATATCTTTGTTGCAAGACACGCGTTATTTGTGTATTTTATCATCTCAGCAGTGCGCGGGTTTGTCCTCGTTACCTCGCATTCAAGACCACTGTAGAGAGAGGCCACGATATCGCCTGATTTTTTATCCGTAGAGCCAACTACGATTTTATCAGGGTGCATGAAATCATAAACCGCCTTGCCTTCGCGCAGGAACTCAGGGTTCATGGCAATACCGAAATCCCCTGTGTGTTTCTTCGAGTGTTTCTCTATAATGGGCAGTACTACCTTTTCCGTTGTCCCTGGCACAACCGTGCTTTTTACTACGACAACATGGTAGCCTTCTTTCTTTCTAAGCGAGTCCCCGATGCTTGCACCTGCAGCTTTAACGATACCCAGATCGATGTTGCCATCAGAATCCGAAGGAGTACCCACGCAAATAAAGGACACATCCGAGTTCATTACTGCAAAATCATAATCAGATGTCGCATTCAATCTCCTGCCCGCATGCTTTTCTAGAAGTTCAGAAAGTCCCTCCTCATAGATTGGCGGTATTCCAGCATTTATTCTATCTATTTTTGATTGATCAACATCGACGCATATCACTTCATGGCCAAGCTCGGCAAAACATGCAGCGCTAACAGCACCTACATACCCTGTCCCGATTATGGAGATTTTCATAAGTTTTTCTCCTCCCCAACTTTTAACCTCGCTGAGAATATAAATTCTTTTGTTTGATTGATTAATGGTAATGATTGTTATTAATATAAGTAGATTATATTAAAGGTTTTAACTGTCTCAACCAAAATATTAATATCATACCAGACAGTATCATCTGTCATGGCAAAGGATAGAAAACTGGTACAATCAGATAATTGCAGTGGATGTGGAGTATGTGTTACAGTCTGCCCCACAAATACGAAGCAATCAAAGGCAGAAGACTTTGATATTAATACGGCAAAACTTGCTATCAATGTAATCAACGGCGCTGCAGTAATAGATTATAACACCTGCATCGTGTGCGGAATATGCTCCAGGAACTGTCCAGCCGGTTCACTGGCAATGGTTACGGTATAATTATATTAGCAATTAAAAATTTTGTCAGCTTTATTAAAATGAGCCAAGACAAGATAATCAACCACAGAGTAGGCAAGGATATCAAAAAAGCTGCTGATATCATAAGGAGGGGGGAAATTGTCGTCTATCCCACGGAGACAGTGTACGGTATTGGGGCAAATATTTTTTCAGAGAATGCTCTAAAAAAAGTCTTTGCAATTAAAAAGAGGACTGCCGATAAACCGATCTCGGTTGCTGTGTCCGATTTTAAGATGATGGAGGAGCTGGTGTATACAGGTGACAGGGAGAGACGTTTTATCGAGAGATTTTTACCCGGACCTGTAACTGTTTTACTTAAGAAGAAGGAGATGGTACCTGATGTCCTGGCACCTGGTACTGACCTGATCGGCATACGCTATCCTGAACATGAGATCGCAATCAAACTCATTGAACTTGCCGGTGTTCCTATTACCTCAACCAGTGCCAATATCTCAGGAGAGGCTCCGCCAAAGAGAGTAGCTGAGATAAAAATAGATGCAGATTATATCCTCGATGGAGGGGATTGTACAGGTGAGCCTTCGACTGTTGTTGATCTTGTTAACTGGAGAATCCTGCGTAGAGGTGCAAAATACGATAAAGTACTGGCTGCTATCGGGGAGATATAGAAACGTTTATAATAGTTAACACCGTTAACCTGCCTGGTGACTACCAAATGAGGAATTGTCTTTGTTATCACTAAGAGCAGCAATAAAGATGATAACATATCAGCAGTGAAAACAGATACCCTGATAGAGAGTCTTCCTCCCTCTGCAAAGCTCGTTTTTAAAATACTTGAAAAAGGAAGATTGTTGACTCAAAAAGATATCACCAGGGAAAGCTACCTGCCCCCGCGGACTGTTAGATATGCACTGGATCGGCTGAGGAAAAAAAATATACTTGAAGAGTATTTTTATTTCAAGGACGCGCGCCAGAGCCTCTACGGGATAAAAAGTAGCTCAGTATCAAAGGAGGGCGATGTGTGATCAGAATACTTTACAACAACACAGGATTCGGTACATTTCCCGCACCGGATGCACTCCTTCTTGATTCTCAGTTGCGGCTCGATACTGACAGCGCCGGCAGGACAAACCTTAAGACATACGCCGCATTTTGTGCACTTTTTTACCCTGATCGACTGCTTTGCTGTATTCTCAAATAGCAACAGGGCATCCTCCTTACTCTTAGCATTCACAGATATATGCCCTGATGAGAATACCTTGATATTGGAGTTATCTGTCCGTATCAGAAGCAATCCCAGATCCTCAGAGAATATGCTCTCACCCAGGATACTTGCGATATTTAGCACCTCATCGGGCATAAGCCCTGTTAGCCTGCCTTCTATGGTGTATCCACCTGTTTTGCATGGTGAAACCCCGCCGGTAACAGAGATCCCGAACTCCTCCTTCTTACTTTTTAAGGTCGTATCTATATTCAGTTCCTCAGCCAGGCGCTTCATCTTGGGAGGCAGGGTCTTCCAGCGCCAGAAACCGTGTTCTATGAATGCATCACTCAATCCGTGTTCTCCTGCCCACTCCAGGAGATAATCGTTCCAGCGCTTAAAAAGTTCGGGGTGTAATTCCCCAAACCTGTGGTACTCTGCTGAGAGTTCGGCAGGGCACAGCCAGCAGCCGACGCGCTCAAAACCAAGATCATACAGCGGGTTATATTCAAGCCCCCGGTAGTAAAGGTAAAGCCACACCTCAATGGCTCGCCAGTTACGTATCGGGAAAACGCTCACCTGCCCTGGAATGAAAGGATTCTCTTCTTTTGGGGCTATCCGCGAACGGATGAAGGACTCATATTTCCTCTTTCCATCGATTGTGATACATTTGCGCCCTCCACGTGTGCATTCTTCTATCACAGTATTTATCGGCGCAAGCTTGCAGACCTTGCAGCACCATCTGAAATCCTTTGCAGGAGGGCCGAAGCTCGGGAGATTCTCAAAGAAGGCTTCTTTTGCCTCCACTTCTGTTAAATCGATATTGTTCTCCCTGCAGAACCGTCTTACAAACCCAACAGTTTCTGGAAACTCAATACCGGTGTTCGCAAAGAACACCTTGATCTGTCCTCTTAAAGCACTTCTTGTAAGGTCAAGTGTGGTAAGACTGTCTTTTCCTCCGCTGAAAGAAACGTACACAGGCGAATCCCTGAATTCTCTCTGGTTGGCTATGCCTCGGATTGTATTGACAGCATCCCTGACAAGCCTTTTCATGTATGGCGCATTAGCGCGGACAATATCATCCCGTGATGGGTTTTTGGATAGAAAAGCTATCTTTTTTGAATCGATCTTCTTTATCCTTAATGATTTTCCCGGGTTTTTCAACTCGCTGCTGTCCCTGTATGATATGCCGAATCCCCCCAGGTTTTTACCGGTCACAAGGACAGTATCGCCGCTCTTGATATCATCTGAACACTCAAGTATCTCGCTCCCATCGATTGCCTTCCCGCTCAGGTGGCGCCCGTGTGAAGAGATCCTGACGAGCTTCTTATGAATGCCAGAACCAATGAGCGCCAGGGCTCCTTCGATCATCATATCCAGCCTGAAGTCGAGCTCTTTCATATCGAATCTCAATATCCCGAAGCGAATGCCGTCCACGATTATCTCATCGGTCTTATCTTCACCTGGAATTTTATTCAAAAGAACAGGCTTTCCAGCAAGTGGATTGGCGCCAAATGAACCTGACATCAGGTCGTTGATTATATTTTGTTCGTGCCGTGATGAGAACCTTATGTCTCCGGGCAGGGTGAGCTCGATTGAGGGGCCTTTTTCATGGCATATGCCGCACTGCTCATCCAGTAGCAGGATATTGCATTTCCTGCACCAGAAAATATAACTCTCATCAAGTTCAAAACGTTTTATATCTTTCATTAAATCAAATAAGAATTTCCCTGTTTTATCAACTCTATAAAGACACTCTATACTATTAACCTTTCTTCGAATAAGGATTTCACCAATTATTCAAACAATATCTCCAGAAAATAAAAGCCTGCGATTATCAATCCGCTGATTATGGTCACCACCAAGATTGATGCCAGCGCTGTCCGGGCAGTCAATCTCTTTCCCGTATCCCTGGCAGAGAATACAAGCCCGAGTACAATGAACAGGATTATGACCGCAACTCCGTGGGTTGTCCAGTGGTGGCCTGTTGCAATTCCCATCCACTCCTTCAATGCTTCATCTAACTCTTTTGCAATAACAAGCAGAGCATTGAACAGGCTCACTATTATAAGCGACAGAGTGAATCCTTTAGTATATTTCCCGATCGATCTGCTTACCATTTACATCACCCGGGCAGGAGTCCCATCCTTACTCCCATGGATATCACAGCCCCGAATCCTTCCATGGTAAGTCCAAGGAGCACGATCAGTCCTGCAACTGTCAGCACCAGATTCCTGGCACTTCTATCAGCGTGCAGGTTGCTGTTGTACACTGCAACCGGCAGGAATGTACTGAGAAAGAGCAATGAGAAGAATACATGCTCCTTTACCTCCATAAAGAACGAGTGTGCCCATGGCCAGGGACCTGCCAGTATTATATCCCTATTAACTCCATAATATTCCACATACCAGTATCCTCCGAGCAGGTAGGATAACCATATAAACAGAGCAACTGCTATACTTGCATATTTTATTCTTTTTATATTACTCTCACTCACATTTAAGACTTCTGCGACTACCCAGACACCTCCAAGTATTCCCAGCACGCCGAACAGGACGTGAGATAGTAATATTCCTTCTGCAATCAACACAAATTTAACTCCCCATATTTGGTTGGGTTTTTTAAAATAATAAGCCTTGCGCTCCGAATAATATTTAACAGAGGTATGTTAATTAACCTCTATGGTATATGTCACCAGTTACAGGTGTTTTCGCTGCGGGAGAAAACATAAACCCCATGAGATAGAGAATCGGCCAATCCCGAGATGTGAATGCGGCTCTGCTCTTGATGCTGAATATGATTACAAGTCTATACAGAAAATTATTCTGCGGGATGATTTTATGCGCTCAAAGCCCGCACACTGGAAATACTGGGCATTTATGCCTGTAAAAGATCTCTCCAGGATTATAACAATGGGAGAAGGTGGCACTCCCCTGCTTGAGAACAAAAGGCTTGGTAGGGGCGAGCGGTTGCTTATAAAGTATGAAGCGGCAAATTCCACAGGTTCTTTTAAAGACAGGGGTTCATCCCTTGAGATAACCAAAGCGCTTGAGTCTGGAAAATGCAAGGTCGCTCTTGCCTCGACCGGTAACATGGGAGCAAGCGTTGCTGCATATGCGGCTTATGCAGGGCTTGAGTGCAGGGTGTTCATCCCGGATATAGTGGGTAAAGAAAAGATAACGCAGATAAAGGCTTACGGTGCCGAGATAATAGATGTAGAAGGAGATTACTCTGCTGCAATCAAACAGGCTGAGGGATATGTTGCATCCTGTACTGAATCATTTTTAACAGGTGATTATACATGGCGTAGCGAAGGCACTAAAACTGTGGGATTTGAGATAGCGGATCAGTTATACTGGCGTGTCCCGGATCATATTGTAGTGCCTGTGGGCAACGGCACGCTTATATGGAGTATCTCTGAGGCCTTCCGCGAGCTTGTGCTTGTGGGGATAACTGATAAAATACCCGGTATAACAGGTGTGCAGGTTGAGAATTGCGCTCCCGTGGTTCATGCATGGGAGAACGACCTTAATGAGATCATCCCTGTCCGCAACCCTGATACAGTAGCAACTGCCATAGCATGCGGTGATCCCACATATGGTCTTGCAGCACTTAAGGCGATCCGGGATTCAGGCGGGGAAGCCCTGCGAGTTTCTGATAAAGAGGCGCTTGATGCACGGGATAAGCTTGCAAGGAACGGAATTTTTGTTGAGCCAAGCGGGGCTGTGGCATATGCTGGCATTATGAAAAAGGAGTTATCAGGCACAGTTGTTTGCCTTGCAACAGGGCACGGATTGAAGGATATGTACGGGCTGAAGTGATACGAACTCAAAATCCCGATAAATTAAATATACTGTTCAATTAATACATAGATAATAAGTGGTCCAGATGAGCAGAATTGAAAAAGACAGTCTTGGTGAAATAGAAGTCCCTGATGACGTACTCTACGGCGCTTTCACAACACGTGCTTTTAATAATTTCCAGATAAGCGGGCTTCGGGCAAAGCCTGAGTTCATAAGATCAATAGCGATCATTAAAAAGGCAGCAGCTCTGGCGAATATGAAACTCGGTATGCTTGATGAGAGGATAGGAAATGCAATAATACAGGCTGCTGATGAAGTTATCCAGGGTAGATATAGAGACCAGTTCCTACTCGATGTATTCCAGGCAGGCGCAGGTACGCCTTTCAATATGAACACGAACGAGGTTATTGCAAATATCGCGATTAAAAAATTGGGAGGAAAGCCGGGTGATTACCATATCGTCCACCCCAATAACCATGTTAATATGGCGCAATCCTCCAATGATGTTATTCCAACTGCAATAAGATTGAGCGTGCTTTCGACCCTTCCAGGTCTTATTAACGAACTTGATGAAATGGTCCTTGCTTTTCAGGCAAAAGCAGATGAATACTATGGTATAATCAAGGTCGGGAGAACCCATCTTGAAGATGCAGTACCGATACGATACGATCAGGTGTTTGGTGGATATTCATCCTCCATGCTTAAATGCATCATGAGATTGAGGGATGCAGAAAAAAGTATGCTTGAACTTGGCATTGGAGGAACGGCCATCGGAACAGGTATTAATACCCATCCTGATTACAAAAAGACGGTAATCTCAGAATTGAAGAGACTCACCGGCCTTGAGTTCAGTCCTGGCGACAGCATAATGCTCTCATGGAGTATGGCCGGGTTTGTGGAGATGTCGAACTCCCTCAAAATACTGGCTATTGAACTTAATAAGATCTCAAACGACCTGCGCCTTCTTAATTCAGGACCCAAAGCCGGGATCGCTGAGATCATCCTGCCTGAGGTAGAGCCAGGTTCTTCCATAATGCCGGGTAAGATCAACCCTTCTATTCCTGAAGCTGTAAACATGGTCTGCTTCCAGGTAATGGGCAACGACCATGCAGTATCTCTTGCAGCAGAGGCAGGACAGCTTGAGCTCAATGTAATGACTCCGCTCATCGCTTTTGATCTACTGTGGAGCATTGAGCTTCTAACGAACACTGTCAGGGTGCTGCGTGAGAGGTGTGTATCGGGTATAATAGTTGATGTGGAAAGATGCGCTGAGCTTCTTGAGAACAGCCAGAGCCTGGCAACAGTGCTCAATCCCTACATAGGTTATGAGAACGTGGCTGAGCTTGTTAAAATTGCGCTTCTGGAGAATAAACCAATAAGACAGGTAATACTTGAAAAAGATATTATCCCCAAGAGGTATCTAGACCAGATACTCAATCCTGTGAGAATGACAGAACCGGCAGTTATTGATAAGAAAATAATAGATGAGATCAGGGAGTACAGGAAAAGGGCTGTATAACAGAGATTGTTGATTATCCGTAGAAAAAGTTTTTAGACCTCAGGGTATGTTAGACACCATGAGCTCGCCCCTTATATCTATAATAATTCCCTGTATGAACGAGGAAAAAACAATTGGGAGCTGTATCAGTAAAACCTGGTCAGCCTTAGAACAGGAAGGTCTGGATGGGGAGGTAATAGTAGCAGACAATTCCGATGACAGCTCAAGAGAGATCGCTAAAAATATGGGTGCAAGGGTAATAATCCCGCAAAAAAAAGGATATGGGAATGCCTATTTAGAGGGCCTTCAGTATGCCAGAGGTAAATATTTTCTATTAGCAGATGCCGATAATACTTATGATCTCAATGAGATGCAAAAATTCTTAAAACCACTACTTGCCCGGGATGCGGATTTTGTAATCGGAAGTCGGATGAGAGGAAATATTGAGAAAAATTCAATGCCGTGGCTCCACAGATACATTGGAAATCCCATACTAACAGGAGCACTTAACCTGCTTTTTAAGACCGATATAAGTGATGCTCACTGCGGCATGAGGGCGATCACAAGGGAAGCTTATGAAAAGCTTGATCTGAAGAGCGAGGGTATGGAATTTGCAAGTGAGATGATAATCGAGGCAGCAAGGAAAAAGCTCAGAATTGCAGAAGTACCGATCAACTACTACCCAAGACAGACGCCTTCAAAGCTTCATTCATGGGGAGATGGATGGCGGCATCTGCGGTTCATGATGCTCTATAATCCAACGCCTTTTTTCTATATTCCAGGTTTTTTATTATTCATGCTCGGCGCTTTCATGACATTTAGCCTGGCAACGCGGAGTAATGTGGAAACAACCAGGCTCCACTCATTCATCCTGGGCAGCATTATGGCTATAATAGGAACGCAGATGATCACCACAGGCAGCTACATGAAGATATACGGGATACTGCATAACAAAATAGAGAGAACAGGGATGACCGCCAGACTGCTGGATTACCACTCTCTTGAGGCCTGGCTGATAGCTGGAATCTTATTATTCATAGTGGGCATGGTCTGGGGTTCAGGCGTTATTTTCAAATGGATATCTTCAGGATACGGCTCTCTCTCCGAGGTAGGGAATGCGGTGATATCCATGGTGCTTGTGGCAGTGGGCATCCAGATCATCCTGTTTGCGCTTATAATCAGTATATTTATATTAGATAAAAAGGATAATAAATGAAGATCGCTTTTGTATATGATGCTGTTTACCCATGGGTAAAGGGAGGGGCAGAGAAGCGAATATACGAGCTTGGTAAAAGACTGGCAGGGAAGGGGAACGAGGTACATATCTTTGGAATAAAATGGTGGGACGGCGCTGATATTGTTGAGAGTGAGGGCATGGTTCTACACGGCGTATGCAGGCCTATGGAATTATATGTGAATGGCAGGAGATCAACCTCTGAGGCAGTGATCTTCTCAATAAAACTGCTTCCGCATCTACTCAGTGAGCGATTTGATGTGATAGATGTCAGCGCATTCCCGTATTTTTCATGCTTCAGTGCTAAACTTGCATCGATTCTTATGAGAACCCCGATGGTGATCACCTGGCATGAGGTATGGGGCAACTACTGGTATGAATACCTGGGGTGGCGCGGTTTTTTCGGGAAGCTTGTTGAGCATCTGGTCTCAAAGCTGGCATCTAATTCTATCGCAGTATCGGTTATGACCGGAGATGATCTTTTACCGCTCGGGGTGAGGGATAAGAGCATCTATATTGTATCGAATGGTATTGATCCTGGAAGGATCGCCAGCATTACTCCATCTGCTGATGAGTGCGATATACTCTTTGTCGGGAGGCTTATCAGGGAGAAGAATGTGGATATACTGCTTGAAGCTGTTGATCATCTAAGAGATAAGCTTCCCGATATAAAATGCCATATCATAGGCGATGGACCTGAGAGAGAGTGGCTTACTGAATTTGCAGGCGAGCGCAGGCTGCTGGATAATATCAGGTTCTCCGGGTTTATGGATTATGATGAAGTAATTGCGCGCATAAAGTCATCAAAAGTATTTGTGCTTCCATCCAGCCGCGAGGGGTTCGGAATGGTAGTGATCGAGGCGTTTGCATGCGGGGTGCCTGTGGTTACTATCAAAAGCCAGAAAAATGCCGCATCTTTACTTATCAGCAGGGATACGGGCTTTATAGTGAACCCTGATGCCAGAGAGTTATGCGGCGCGATCTACACACTGATCATGGATGATGTACTGCGCAAAAAGATGTCCATATCTGCGATATATGCTGCACAGAGGTATGACTGGGATAACATGGTTAACCAGTTAACAGGGGTGTATAAGGAGCTATAACCCCAAACCCGGAGGAATTTAATTGCTGAGTGGATATATCAAGCTAACCTTACGACTGTGTGACAAAGCCTGAAAATTAAACAATGTACACAGTCTAATCAAATATAAATTATTAAATACAATGTTGAATGTAAAGACGGATGGAGATTGAATAAATGGCAGTATTAAACTTTAAGGGGAAGGCTTTTGTTCAAAATTATCATTTGGCAGTGAAGTACCATCAGCTTGTACCCCAGAAAGATAAAAGCCTGACTGATAAAGTCAGCCTGAATGACAATCTCATAATCCACGGGGACAACCTTAAAGCGTTGAAGGCTCTCCTTCCAACATATGCAGGCAAAGTAAAGTGCATTTATATTGATCCTCCTTATAAATAGACTACTGCCAGTTGCCTTTTGAGATTTATAAAATAAAATTATAAAAATACATAGTATATGATAAAAAGGATTGAAATTATCCCAATAGCCTATAAGAAATCGAAGCGCAGAGGAATTAAGAGGGAATGGATAGACGATGCTATCACAAATCCTGAGCAAATGGTGGAAGGATACGGAAACAGGAAAGTTGCACACAAGAAATTGCTATTAGGCGATAAAGAATATCTCTTGAGAGTAGTTTATGAAGAAACCGAAGAAATATATATTATAGTAACTGCTTATCTTACATCACAGATAGACCGCTACTGGAAGGAGGAAAATGAATGAAAATAGAATATGACCCGGCACATGACATCTTAAATATCGAGTTTATTGCAGAAGAAGCAATTGTCGAATCATGTGAACTTGATGGCGTAATAATCGATTATTCTGAGGATAGAAGAATCGTCTCCATCGAAATACTTGATGCCGGGAAAAGAACAACAAAGAATCCTCTTGACATGATTGACCTGTCAATAGTTAAAGAAAAAGCACTGGTTTAAAGATAAAATGGAACTTAAAGCTCAAGTTTTGCATTAGATAATATTATCTTTATTTATAAAATGTAAATTGTTTAAATGTAAATTATTAAAAAAATGGCGTTGGTTGCGGTTGTCGTTGTGGAAGCATCCATGCTGATGCTCTGCACATTCCAGTGCCTGGTCGTGTCAACTACCTCACGCTAAAGCTGTGAAGCTTGTCATTCCAGTTTTCGTTAACA
>DYGR01000026.1 GCA_020724545.1 Candidatus Methanoperedens nitratireducens | reverse complement strand
GTTCGACATTCTATTTCACGATACCGGTGAGAAAAGGTGAACGAACATGATCATTTATCTATATCTACATATTATCTTCAAGAGTTAAAAATCGGTAGTGTCCTATAGCCTATTTCTTAAATTTCCGTATTTTATGTTCAATTTTATTAACCGCCGATGAACGCAGATAAACGCAGATAACCTGCATCTGCGTTAATCCGCGTTCATCTGCGGTTCTTTATTTACTGTTATTTAAGCACCTAACTATAGATTTCATGGTCTATATAAAAAATTGCCACTAATATCTGTCTAATTATTGGACGGGTTCTCAGGATACAGTATATTTATATTCGAAGAGGACATCTACTGAGTGAATCACTAAAATCATGACAGAGTGTTCATTGAAAAAAACAGGGAGAAGAAGTTAGCTAATGATCGAAGTAACAGATAATACCGAATTCCCGGAAGTTCTTCAAAAATGTCCAACCGGAGTCAGGGGTCTGGATGATATCACGGATGGGGGACTGCCGAGAGGACGTCCGACACTGGTAGCAGGTGGGGCTGGAAGCGGTAAAACCCTGATAGCCATGGAGTTTCTCGTGCGGGGTGCGACCCAGTATAACGAGCCTGGCGTCTTTATTGCATTTGAAGAGAGAGAAGAAGACCTGATCAAAAATTTTGCTTCACTTGGTTTTGATCTAAAAGAACTTGTGGCACAAAAAAAGCTCCTTGTTGATTATATTCACATCCAGCGAAGTGAGATCGAAGAAACGGGTGAATACGACCTTGAAGGGCTCTTCATCCGCCTCAACTATGCGATCGACTCTATCGGAGCGAAGCGGGTTGTACTGGATACCATCGAGTCGCTATTCTCTGCACTGACTAATGAGGGCATCCTGCGTGCTGAGCTAAGACGGCTGTTCTACTGGCTTAAAACCAAAGGCGTGACCGCAATCATTACAGGAGAACGGGGAGGTGGAGAAACACTTACACGGCGCGGACTTGAGGAATATGTCTCGGACTGCGTGATCACGCTTGACCACAGGGTGGAAGGGCAGATCGCAACCCGAAGGCTGCGCATTGTCAAATACCGCGGCTCAAAGCACGGCACAAATGAGTATCCGTTCCTGATAGATGAGCACGGCATCTCAGTGCTGCCCATTACCTCACTTGAACTGGATCACGATGTATCCACCGAGCGGATCCCAACTGGAGTCCTCCGTCTTGATACAATGCTGGGAGGGGGATTCTATCGCGGCAGCAGCATCCTCATCTCAGGCACGGCAGGAACAGGCAAAACCACTCTTGCAGCCAGCTTTGCCAGAGCAACATGTGAGCGCGGTGAGCGGTGCCTCTATCTCGCCTTTGAGGAAGCCCCAAGACAGATCATACGCAATATGCGTACCGTTGGTATTGATCTTGAGCCATATGTAAACCAGGGTCTTTTGAAGATCCATGCTGCACGTCCCACGATCTTTGGCCTGGAATTGCATCTTGTAACGATGTATAAAATGATCAATGAATTTAAACCATCTGTCGCTATCGTTGACCCGATTACAAATCTGATCACTGTAGGCAGTGAAACAGAAGTTAAATCAATGCTGACGCGTCTTATTGACATGCTTAAAGCCAGCAAGATTACTGCCTTCTTTACACATCTGACACACGGCGGAGCCCCTCTTGAATTAACAGAGATGGGCGTCTCATCACTGATAGATACATGGGTTCTGCTGCGCGATATTGAATTAGGCGGTGAGCGCAACCGCGGAATATATATCCTTAAATCCCGCGGCATGGAGCATTCTAACCAGATACGCGAATTCCTCATGACAGGCCAGGGCATAGATATAATCGATGCGTATACCGGCCCTGCAGGCGTACTTACAGGTACAGCTCGCGTTGCACAGCAGACAAAGGATAGGGTTCTTGAGGTTGAGCGTGAAGAGGAGATCGAGCGCAAAAAGCGCGACCTTGAGCGCCAGCGAAAAGCGGTAGAGGCGCAGCTCGCCGCTATACGAGCTGAGTATGAGACCAGGGAGGACGAATTCAGGAAGTTCACCCAGGAAGAGGAGCGCAGGAAGGAAGTGCAGGAAGAGGTGCGCAAAGAAATAGCACGCATCCGTAAGGCTGATGTTCCGTAAGCAAAAATGTTGATATAAGACCCGGACTTATATATATAAACAATAACAACGTAAGGAGAGGGGTTAAAATGAATGATATAAAAGAGCCACAACTACAGGAATCCGAAAGACAGGAGACAGAGCCTGATGTATGGGAGCTGCGACTGTATATTGCCGGACAAACAGTCAGATCAGATGCAGCCCTTGCCAACCTCAAGAGAATATGTGAAGAACACCTGGCTGGAAAATACAGGATTGAAGTGATCGATCTGACCAAAAATCCCGAACGGGCTAAGGATGATCAGATACTTGCCGTTCCAACGGTAATACGGAAGCTTCCTGAGCCTTTGAGAAAAACAATCGGGGATCTCTCCCAGACCGAGCGTGTTCTTGTGGGGCTTGACCTGCGCCCGCTTAAAAAAGAGTAAATTTATAAGGGAGATGTTGACCGAATATTGATTTTGAACGAGCCGCCATCGCTGGTGAGGAGTGATCAGATGGGTACTCCGCTTAGTGTATTAATTGTAGAGGATTCAGAGGACGATGCCCTGCTGGTAGTGCGCGAACTGCGCCGCGGCTGCTATGAGGTGGTCTTTGAGCGCGTGGATACAGCGGAGGCCATGAGCGAGGCGCTTGAAAAAAAGACATGGGATGTTATTATTTCAGATTATGTCATTCCTCGGTTTGGCGGATTAGAGGCACTCAGGCTTTTGCACAGAAGCGGGCTTGACCTTCCGTTCATAATCGTATCCGGAAAGATCGGGGAGGATACAGCCGTAGAAGCAATGAGGGAAGGGGCGCATGACTATATAATGAAAGACAATCTAACGAGGCTTGTCCCTGCAATCGAGCGTGAGATGCGT
Source organism: Candidatus Methanoperedens nitratireducens (assembly GCA_020724545.1). Taxonomy (GTDB): domain Archaea; phylum Halobacteriota; class Methanosarcinia; order Methanosarcinales; family Methanoperedenaceae; genus Methanoperedens; species Methanoperedens nitroreducens_B. Next base: position 39,441 of record DYGR01000026.1, on the reverse strand, counting down.
GAAGCAGAGGTACGCAGGGAAAAAAAGCAGGCTGATGAGACATTGCGCAGAGCATACGATGAGTTAGAAATTAGAATCAGGGAACGGACGGCAGAGCTGGCACGCGCAAACGAGGCCTTGCGGGATGAGATAGCCGAGCACATGCGGGCAGAAGAGGCGATCAGATCTGAACACGCCTTTCGCAAAGCAATAGAGGATTCTATGCCCGGCGGCGTAGCTGCAGTGGATCTGGATGGCAGGCAAATTTATGTCAATCCTGCCTTCTGCAAGATGGTGGGGTGGAGCGAGGAAGAATTGATAGGGGCCATGCCTCCCTTTGTGTACTGGCCGCCTGAGGATGTAGAGGTCATTAGCGCTGGATTTAGAGACGTTCTTAACGGCAAGATACCACCTGGCGGCATTGAGGTGCGCTTTCGGCGGCGCAATGAGGAGCGCTTTGATGTAATTATATTGCTGTCTCCACTAAAAGACGGCCAGGGGAGAACAACAGGCTGGTTAGCATCGGTCTATGACATCACAGGGCGCAAGCGGACTGAGGAGGAACTGCGGCGCTCAAATGCCGAGTTAGAGCAGTTTACCTATATCGCTTCACACGACCTTCAGGAACCGCTGCGCATGATATCAATCTTCACCCAACTGCTGGCAAGGCGCTATAAAGGTAAGCTTGACAGGAGTGCTGATGAGTTCATTGGCTACGTAGTGGATGGTGCTATCAGAATGCAGCAGATGCTCGAGGATCTACTTACGTACTCACGGATCGGCACGCACGCAAAACCATTTGAGCAGGTCAACTGCGAGGATGTATTTAATCAAGCAGTGGCTAATCTTGGGGTGGATATCGAGGAAAATAAAGCCACGGTGACACATGATCCTCTGCCCGCAATAATGGCCGATGCCTCACAGATGGTCCAGTTGTTCCAGAACCTGATCAGTAATGCCATTAAATTCAGAAGAGAGGAGGCGCCGCGTGTTCATGTTTCTGCCGAAAGAAAGAAGAATGAATGGGTCTTCTCTGTGCGCGATAATGGGATAGGGATATCTCCTGATTTTATGGGACGCCTCTTCCAGATATTCCAGCGCGAGCATGCTGTAAGCGAATACCCCGGCACAGGCGTAGGTCTTGCGATCTGCAGGAGGATCGTTGAGCACCACGGCGGCAGGATCTGGGCAGAATCACAGCTCGGCAGAGGTTCGACGTTCTACTTCACAATACCAGCAAGAGGGAAGAACGGGGTGATATCATGAATGAAACAGCCCGGACATGCGAGGAACTCAAGCTTGAAGTTGAGAAACTTCGCGAGAGGCTTGCAGAAGCCGAAGAGACGCTGCGCGCTATCAAAAGCGGCGAGGTGGATGCACTTGTAATCACCGGGGCACAGGGAGAGCAGGTTTATACATTAAGAGGTGCTGAGCAGCCCTACCGTGCCCTTATTGAGGAAATGAGGGAGGGGGCGGCTACGCTTGCATCCGATGATACTGTTCTTTACTGCAATCACGGCTTTGCCGGGATGCTCAAGATGCCGCTTGAGAGAGTGATGGGTGCCGATATTACGCATTTTATATCGCCAAAAGATAGAGCGAGGTTTGCGGAGTTATTGCGGCGGATCAGAACAGGAGGGGGCAGGAACGGCAGGGGAGAAATCACCTTCATGGCAGGGGATGGAACGCCTGTGCCTGCATACATCTCAATCAACGTCCTGCGGTTGGATGGGTTATCTGCCACCTATCTTGTTGCAGTAGATCTGACCGAGCGCAAGCGGGCTGAAGAAGAGATCAGAAAGCTGAATGAGGATCTGGAGCGCCGCGTGATCGAGCGTACTGCACAGCTCAAAGCTGTCAACAGCGAACTGGAAGCCTTCAGCTACTCTGTTTCTCATGACCTGCGCGCCCCGCTGCGGAGTATCGATGGGTTCAGCCAGGCGGTGCTGGAGGATTATTCAGAAAAGTTAGATCCGCAGGGCAAAGACTACCTGCAGCGTGTGCGTGCGGCCAGCCAGAGAATGTCGCAGCTCATAGATGATCTGCTGTCTCTCTCACGCGTAACACGACGTGAGATGAAGCGTGAGAGGGTTGACCTGAGCTCTCTTGCAAAGAATATTGCAGGAGAACTTAAGAGAAGAGAACCCGGGCGCAAGGTTGAGTTTACCATTGCACCGCGACTGGTTGTGTATGGCGATGCCCCGCTTCTTCAGATAGTGCTTGAGAACCTGCTTGGCAATGCATGGAAATTTACCTCAAAAAACAAGATTTCAAAAATAGAATTTGGTGTTACAGAGCACGAGGGTAAACCTGCATATTTCGTGCGGGATAACGGTGTTGGTTTTGACATGGCATATGCAGATAAACTTTTCACGCCTTTCCAGCGGCTACACGCAGCGACTGAGTTTCCTGGCACGGGTATAGGGCTTGCTACGGTCAAGCGCATCATTCAAAGACACGGCGGGCAGGTCTGGGCACAGGGCAAGGTAGGAGAGGGCGCTACATTTTATTATACACTTTAACAGAAGAGGAGGGATAAAGATGGATAACAAAGGAGATATATTGCTGGTTGAAGACAATCCTGATGACGTTGAGCTTACACTGCGCGCGCTTAAGAAGAGTAAAATTGCAAACGAAGTGGTCGTAGCTAAAGATGGGGTTGAGGCACTGGATTATCTATTCGGCACAGGTACCCATGCAGGTCGCGATATAAGCAAGATGCCAACAGTTATTCTGCTGGATCTGAAACTGCCAAGGATAAGCGGCCTGGAGGTGCTCAAGCGCATGCGTGCCGATAAGCGAACAAAACTTCTTCCCGTGGTCGTTCTCACCTCATCCAGAGAGGAGCAGGATCTGATCAACAGCTACAGGTTTGGTGCCAATAGCTATATTCGCAAGCCTGTGGACTTCACCAAATTCGTGGAAGCAGTGCGTGAACTTGAGTTGTACTGGTTAGTTCTGAACGAGCCGCCGCCACCAGTGAGGAAGAAATAAATGGGCACGCAGTTGCGTGTATTAATTGTCGAGGATTCAGAAGACGATGCTTTACTGGTAGTGCACGAGCTGCGCTGCGGCTGCTATGACCCGGTCTTTGAGCGCGTGGATACAGCGGAGGCCATGAGCGAGGCACTTGAAAAAAAGACATGGGATGTCATTATTTCTGATTATGTCATGCCTCATTTTGGCGGGTTTGAGGCTTTGAGAGTACTGCAGAGAGGCGGGCTTGACCTGCCGTTCATAATCATATCTGGAAAGATCGGGGAAGATATAGCCGTAGATGCAATGAGGGCAGGCGCGCATGACTATATCATAAAAGGGAATTTAACAAGGCTTGTCCCTGCAATCGAGCGTGAGATGCGTGAAGCAGAGGTACGCAGGGAAAGAAGGCGGGCTCTTGAGGAACTGCGTGAATCTGAGGCGCGCTATCGAAATCTTGTTGAGAGCGCAAGGGATATTATCTTCACCATCTCCCAGGAGGGTAAGATTACTTCCCTTAACCCTGCATTTGAAGCAATTACGGGCTGGTCGCGTGCTGAATGGATTGATAAGAGCTTTGTGCCCATTGTTCACCCCGATGATCTATCCTCGGTAGATGAGATCTATCGACGCGTCATGAATGGAGAAACACCGCAGAGATTTGAACTGCGCATACGTACAAAATCAGGCAGCTATGCAACTATGGAGTTCACAGTAACACCGCAGTTATATGATGAGAAAGCTATCAGCGGTCTTGGCATTGCCCGCGATATCACCGAGCGCAAGCGGATGGAGGAGGCGCTTCGCAGGGCGCATGATGGGCTGGAGATGCGGGTTCAGGAACGGACTGCTGAGCTTGCCCGCTCAAATGCTGAATTAGAGCAGTTTGCCTATGTGGCCTCCCATGACCTTCAGGAGCCGCTGCGCATGATATCAGGCTTTACCCGGCTCCTGGCAAGGCGATATAAAGGTAAGCTGGATAAGAGTGCTGATGAGTACATTGCCTATATCGTGGACGGAGCAGCGCGGATGCAGAGGATGATAGAGGATCTGCTGGCGTATTCACGGGTCGGCACGCAGGGCAAGTCGTTTGAGCCTACTAATCTTGAAGCAGTCTTTGATCAGGCAGTGACCAACCTCGGGGTGGCTATTGAGCACAATGGCGCCGCAGTGACGCACGATCCTCTTCCCACTGTTATGGCTGATGATTCCCAGATGGTCCAACTGTTCCAGAACCTGATCAGTAACGGTATCAAATTCAGAGGAGAAGAGGTACCGCGTGTCCATATCTCGGCCAGGATTAAGGAGAATGAATGGATATTCTCAGTACGGGATAACGGGATAGGCATAGCACCTGAATTCTTCGATCGGCTTTTCCAGTTATTCCAGCGCGAGTACACAAGAGATAAATACCCTGGAACAGGCATAGGCCTTGCGATATGCAAGAAGATCGTGGAGCGCCACGGAGGAAGGATATGGGCTGAGTCTGAACCTGGAAAAGGATCGATATTCTATTTCACAATACCGTTGAGAGTATATGAAATAACCAGAATATAAAGGAGATATCCAGGATTTTGAGATTTTATTGAGGAATCTCCGCCAGGATTAATATATTACTTTGTCGCATGGTAAATAGGATGAAAAACGAGGATCAGACTAAAGAACAACTCATAAATCTAATAGCAGAACTGAAAAAAACCAACGAGGCCTTACGGGCTGAGATCATAAAACACAGCAGGGCTGAGAAAGAACTTGAGCGGTTCTTTAACCTCTCACTCGATATGTTCTGTATTACAGGTCTTGATGGCTATATAAAGAAACTGAACATTGTCTGGGAAAGAACACTGGGCTTTACAGGAGATGAGCTCAAGTCAAAGCCCTTTGTTGAATTTGTCCATCCTGAAGACAGGAAAGCGACAGATGCCGAATTACAGAAGCTCAGGACTGGTGCAGACACAATCTTCTTTGAGAACCGCTACCTGTGCAGGGATGGCTCATATAAGTGGCTTGTCTGGACCGCAAGGTCTGTCGTTGAGGAGAATCTGCTCTATGCAGTCGCACGCGATGTTACCGAGCGCAAGAGGGCAGAGGAGGAACTTCGAAAGAGTGAGGAGCGCTTCAGGCAGATTGCAGAAAGCGCGGGTGAATGGATCTGGGAAGTCGATGCTGATGGTTTGTATACTTATTCAAGTCCTGCCATTGAGAAAATACTTGGCTATAAGCCGCATGAAATTGTTGGAAAAAAGCATTTTTATGATTTTTTTGCGCCAGATGTAAGAGAAGAGCTAAAAGAAGCAGCATTTGAGAATTTTGCCAGGAAAGAATCCTTCAGGGGCTTTGTTAATCCGAGCGTGCATAAGAACGGCAATATCGTTATCCTGAAAACAAGCGGTATGCCGATCCTGGATGAGAGGGGTGATCTTTCAGGTTACCGCGGTGCTGATACCGACATCACAGAGCGCAGGCGCGCCAAGGAGGCACTTAAAAATGAACGTGATAAGGCAAAAAAGTATCTCGATATTGCAGGAGTTGCACTGGTGGTTATTGATGCTGATCAAAAAGTATCCCTGGTAAATAAAAAAGGCTGTGATATTTTAGGATATAATGAAAATGAAATAGTGGGCAAAAACTGGTTTGATACCTTTATCCCACAGAGGATAAGGGATAACATAAAGGCTGTTTTTAACAAGCTGATGGCTGGAGATATTGAACCTGTTGAATTCTATGAGAATCCTGTTCTGATCAGGAGCGGTGAAGAGAGATTAATTGCATGGCACAATTCTGTATTGAGGGACGAAACAGGAAGAATTATCGCTGTATTGGGATCTGGAGAGGATATTACCGAGCGCAGGCAGGCTGAGGAACAAATACGGGAGCAGGCTTCTCTTCTGGACAAAGCGCGTGATGCTATCGGAGTTAGAGATCTAGAGCACAGAATCACCTACTGGAATAAAGGAGCTGAGCACATGTACGGCTGGACGGCAGATGAGATCACAGGTAAAAAAGCAGATGAGCTTCTATATAAAGAAGAACCACACATACTTATAGAAGCCAGAAAGAGAGTGATTGAGGAAGGAGAATGGATCGGTGAGCTTGAGCAGGTAACGAAAAATGGTAAAAAGATCATTGTAGAAAGCCGCTGGACCCTGGTGCACGACAGCGAAGGAAGGCCGAAATCAATACTTGTCGTCAACACTGATATAACGGAGAAAAAGAAGATCGAGGCGCAGTTCTTCCGTGCCCAGAGAATGGAGAGCATAGGTACGCTCGCAAGCGGTATTGCACACGACCTCAACAATGTGCTTGTGCCAGTAATGCTGACATCGCAGATATTGCGGGAAAAATTCACAGATGAACAGGATCAGAGGCTGCTTAATATTATCGAGACAAACACCCAGCGCGGAGCAGACCTGATAAAGCAGGTTATGTCATTTGCACGGGGGGTTGAGGGTGAGCGTATGACCCTTCAAGTGAAACACCTTATCTATGAGATCAAGAAGATCGCAAAAGAGACATTCCCAAGATCGATCGAAATCAGAACTGAAGCAGTGAAAGACCTCTGGACTATATCTGGAGATGCCACACATCTGCACCAGGTCCTGATGAACCTGTGCGTGAATGCCCGCGACGCGATGCAGGACGGCGGTATCCTCAGTATGTCGGCTGAGAATCTTTTTATTGATAAGAACTATGCCAGGATGAATATTGATGCCAGAGTTGGCAATTATATCGTCATTACAGTCTCGGATACAGGAGATGGTATTTCTCCTGGAGTAATGGATCGGATCTTTGAGCCATTCTTCACAACAAAAGAGCCAGATAAAGGTACTGGCCTGGGTCTTTCTACAGTTCATGCAATTGTGAAAGGGCATGGAGGGTTTGTAAATGTGTACAGCGAAATCGGAAAAGGGACTACGTTTAAGGTATATCTGCCTGCAATTACAACAACTGAAGAACTGAAAGAACAGGTGCAGCGATATGAACCGCCTGCAGGGCAGGGAGAACTGGTTCTTGTTGTGGATGATGAGGCCAGGATCTGTGAGAGTACAAGAAGGGTACTGGAAACACATGGATACAAAGCGATAACAGCCAATGATGGAGCAGAGGCAGTGGCACTGTATGTACAGTACAGGGAAGTGATCGAGGTTGTTCTTGTGGATATGATGATGCCGATCATGGACGGACAGGCATGCATTCGGGCGCTGCGTAAGATCAATCCAGGTGTCAGGATTATCGCAGTCAGCGGATTGACGGGGAACGGGGGGCTTATAAAAGCTGCAGGCACTACTGTACATGCCTTTTTGTCAAAGCCTTATACTGCTGAAAAACTATTGAGAACCATACGTGAGGTTCTGAGTGAATGAAAATGAGCGACCCATTTAGTTAATTTAATTACCTTGCAGGAATTCTAAGGTACAGTTAATACAAGAGGATCGTACATGACACAATACAAAATCCCTGTTATCCCTGGCGACGGGATAGGCCCTGAGATAGTAAGAGAAGGGCGCAAGGTGCTCGATGCTGCTGGTGAGCGGTTCGGCTTCGATATCGAATGGACAGAATACCCGCACGGCGCTGACCACTACCTTGGGACTGGCGAACTTATCTCTGAGGATACGCTCAAGGAACTCTCTCAGTACAGGGCTATTTATTTCGGCGCCATAGGCGATGAGAGGATTAAACCCGGCATACTGGAGAAGGGCATTCTCCTGAACATCCGCTTTTATTTTGATGAATATGTCAATCTGCGACCAATAAAACTACTCGAAGGGGTCTGGACTCCTCTCAAGGATAAAACATCTGCTGACATTGATTTTGTGGTTGTGCGTGAAAATACCGAGGATTTCTATATCGGGATCGGCGGGCGCTCTAAGAAGGGAAAGAGCAAGAAAACACTTGAGGTTGTACGAAACCTGTATAGTATAAAATTCGGCCTTGATATAGATTCAGATAGCGATGAGATCGGCTATCAACTCGGCCTTATCAGCAAAGAGGGCACACGAAGGGTCATCCGTTATGCCTTTGAGCTTGCAATGAACAGGAAAAGACACCTCTCATCCGTAGATAAAGCAAATGTGCTGTCTGATGTTTACGGGTTCTGGCGAGAAGAGTTCAGTTCGATCGCATCCGAATACCCTGATGTTAAAACCGATTTTAACTTCGTGGATGCCATAACGATGTGGTTCGTTAAGAACCCTGAGTGGTTCGACACCGTAGTAGCGCCGAATATGTTCGGCGACATCATAACCGACCTTGGTGCGATGATACAGGGCGGCCTTGGCCTTGCTCCTGGCGGGAACATAAACCCCGAAGGGACAAGCATGTTTGAACCCATACATGGAAGTGCACCAAAATACAAGGGCCAGAACAGGGTAAACCCTATTGCGACCATATGGGCTGGAGCATTACTGCTTGATCAGATCGGTGAAAAGGATGCCGCTTCCGCAGTAGTCAGGGCAATCGAACAGAATATCGTAAACGGTAAAGTGAGAACATATGACATGGGCGGCTCAAGTACGACCTCTGATATAGGGGACGATATAGCGCGATTAATCAAAGCTGTATGAGATGAGGGATATCAGGCAAACCGGACTGGATAACGTCTTTACTTTATCAATGAATGGCTCAAAAAGATTAGCCACAAAGAACCTTGTTCCAGGAGTACACAGCGAAAAAACAATAACAGTCGGGGATGAGGAGTTCCGTATCTGGGACCCGTATCGCAGCAAACTTGCTGCCATAATACTAAAAGGTTCATCCATTTTGATAAAGAAAGATTCAACTGTACTCTATCTTGGTGCTGCTAACGGAACTACTGTCAGCCATGTATCAGATATTGTCCTGGAAGGAACTGTTTTTGCAGTGGAATTCTCACCAAGAGCTATGAAGGATCTTATCCGCATCAGTATCCCCAGGATGAATCTTATCCCTGTTCTTGCCGATGCCCGGTATCCTGATTCATACAGGAATATGGTTTCAGAAGTTGATTTTATCTACCAGGACGTGGCCCAGCGCGAGCAGGCCGGGATAGCCATAAGGAACGCCCGACTATTCCTTAAAAAGAATGGCCTCCTGATATTGATGATAAAATTAAAAAGCATCAATTCTATTAAAAAAACAGGTGAAGTGGCCAGAAGTGAGATAAAAAGATTAGAGGATCATTTCAATATCAAGGAATTAATAAACCTGGAACCTTTCCATTCAGATCATACAGCAGTGATAGCACAAAAAAGATAACGTCTACTGGATGTATCTAGAACCCCATCTCGACACGCTTCAGTTCACTCTTTTTTTTCTCAAGGAACTTATATACCGGCCCGTGCGTTGACCCTTCCAGGAGCATCTCTATACCCGCCCGGGCTACAGCGTTCTGCTCAGGATACCCGATTAAACATATTGTTTTTCCATAGACCGAGATCTGCGAGCTGGTCAGGTTCTCAAAGACCTCCCGGGTTTTGCCTGCTTTACCGATTATTCTTCCTTTTATGCGCTGCAGGTCCTTTTCTGATCTGGCGATATTCGACAGGTCGATAGTTTCAAACATAAGAAGATCGTCATCAAATAGCCGGAGTGCTTTCTCAGGACTGAAACCCCTTGCGATCGCATGGATTACCTCTCTTGTTCTCAATCCTTTGATCGGGTCTTTTGCTTCCGTAATCTCAACATCCCCGCTCTGGCTATCGATATTAAGCGTGGCTGTTGATTTGTTTTCGATCAGTTCTTTAACGCTACCTTTTGGCCCGACTAAAACTGCCACCCTCTCAAGCGGAATTTTAATATGCTCGGTCATATTTCCTCCTTTATGATTGATATCATTCTCTCTTCATTTACTGGAATGTTTAATTTTTTAAAAAAATGCGCAATATTATCCACATCCCGTCTTAAGAACTTCCCTGCGTTAAAATGTTCTATCATCACTGATTGACCCATATCTATAATAACAGGCTCCATATTATTCATATCGATCAGTATATTGTACTCGCTAAGATCCGCATGAATAAGTCTTGCCCTGGAATACAGCAGGGTCATATATTCTATAATCCTGTTAAAAATATGCTGAGCCTCTTTCCCGGTTAATTTAACATCCTTTAATTGAGGCATGGGTACGCCATCCTTTCCGATAAATTCCATTAACAGTATATTCCTTTTTGTGATATACGGCTTTGGTACCCTCACACCTGCATCCTCGGCTCGCTTCAGATTCTTAAATTCTTTTTTTGCCCATGCCAGGATTATATCTTTCCTGGTTTGCTTAATCCCGCTAAAACGCGGGTCTCCTAAAATATAGTCTTTCATTGCATTAAAATTCGCAGTAGATATCATATATATCTTCACGGCGATCTCCAGGGCATCATCTTTTTTGGAGATGGCATGGAAGATATTTGCCTCTTTTCCTGTACTTACAGAACCCCCCATGGCAGTTATATAACTTTTTTTTGAAAGCTCATAGAGAGCCATCAATGTTGCTGTATCAAAGACATCAGCAAATACCTCCCTCTGGCTTGAGTCCTTGATCCGCATACGGAACTCATCGATTCTCTCCTCCATGCGGCTGAGCTTTTTGTCACTGACCATAAAAGATTAGTTTAGCTTTTTAAAAACCCTTTGCGCTGCAGCCAGTTTACCTGAGGGCCGCTGTATTTCCATGTGATATCCGCTTTTTCATTCTGGAAAGACCATGGAACAACTATAACAACATCCCCCTCCCTGAGCCATATCCTTTTTTTGATTTTACCAGGAATGCGAGCGAGCCTTACTACGCCATCCATGCACCTGACTCTTATCTTGTTGGCCCCCAACAGGCTTTCAACAGTGCCCAGCACCTCGTTTGCACTCTTCTGGGGAATGCGAACCCTTGTGATTTCTTCAGGCTCTTGCCTATTATTTTGTCGCTGTTTCAGTATAACACCTCATAATATATATTTCATATAGTCGCTGCTATATGTAAAGGTTACTGACATGTCTAGAATATCAATACTCGGTCTTGAAGGAACGGCATGGAATCTGAGTGCCGCTATTGTTAATGAAGATGATGTAATAGTGGAGACAACAGCCACATACAAACCGCCAACTGGAGGAATCCATCCGCGTGAGGCAGCCCAGCATCATGCGAACCACATCAAAGAGGTGGTCGGAGAAACTTTAAAAAAAGGCGGAAGGAATATAGATGCAGTTGCTTTCTCACAGGGCCCCGGGCTTGGACCCTGTCTTCGCACGGTAGCAACGGCTGCAAGGGCACTTGCATTGTCCATGGAAGTCCCTCTTATAGGGGTTAACCACTGCGTAGCCCATATCGAGGTAGGCAGATGGAGGACACCTGCAGATGACCCGGTTACGCTTTATGTGAGCGGCGCAAATTCACAGGTCCTGGCGTACAGGGCAGGATATTACAGGGTCTTTGGTGAGACTCTCGATATCGGAATAGGTAATGCTCTTGATAAGTTTGCAAGGTCGGTGGGATTACCGCACCCAGGAGGTCCGAAGGTAGAGGAACTGGCCAGTAAAGCGACACTATATATCCCTCTTCCCTATACTGTAAAAGGTATGGATTTTTCTTTCTCAGGCCTTGCTACTGCTGCTCAGGAATGCACAAAGAACTTTGCATTGCCTGATGTGTGCCACTCGTTCCAGGAGACCGCATTTGCTATGCTGGTAGAAGTGACAGAGCGGGCGGTTGCACACACAGGAAAAAAGGAAGTCCTTCTGGCAGGCGGTGTGGGTGCGAATGCGCGCCTGCGGGAGATGCTGGGGATCATGTGCGAGGACAGGGGTATCGAATTCTATGTGCCTGAGAAGCGGTTTATGGGAGATAATGGTGCAATGATAGCATACCTTGGGCTGCTGATGTATAGAGCAGGATATAGGACATCTCTTTCTGATTCAAGAGTAAATCCGAACTTCAGGCCTGATGAGGTAGAGGTTATATGGCGGAATAACAGCAGTTGAGAATTAATGAATAGTGCTAAATTATAAACACGATATATAGGTTAAGCAGGTACGATACGATGGAACTTAAAGTCCAACCACTCAGAATCAAAGTAGGAAAATATAAAATAGTTCTTAGTCCAGAAGATGCAAAAGAACTTGGGGTTCGCAGCGGCGACCGTGTGCAATTAAAAGACCATAGCTACCTGACAGCGATCGTTGAGACAGGAGATATGATCGCAAAAGGTGATGTCGGGGTATATCAGGAATGCTGTGAGAAGCTGGGAAAAGTATGCCCACTGGTAATAAACATAGTCCCTACTGCAAGACCCAGCTCGATCAGCTTTATTAAAAAAATGATGGATCATCAGAAGCTGACACAGGAAGAGATCTATCAGATCATTCAGGATATAGTCCGGGAAAACCTGACAGATATAGAGATGGCAGCGTTCGTTACGACCTCATATATCCATGGGATGAGCGCAGATGAGGTTGAATGGCTCACAAGAGCCATGATTGACACTGGTGAAAAGATCGAGTTCGATACGCACCCCATTGTGGATAAGCACAGCATAGGTGGAGTGCCGGGGAACAAGATATCACTGCTTGTTGTCCCTATAATAGCGGCAAACGATCTTCTCATACCCAAGACCAGTTCAAGGGCGATAACCGGCGCTGCGGGTACCGCTGATCTGATGGAGGTGCTTGCACCTGTTGAACTCTCTGCAGATGAGATAAAATACATAACAGAGAGGGTGGGAGGTGTAATAGCATGGGGAGGCGCCACTAACATAGCCCCTGCCGATGATAAGTTAATACGCTCCGAATATCCACTATCGATTGACCCGCGCTCTCAGCTTCTTGCATCGATAATAGCAAAAAAAGGCGCTGTTGGCGCAGATTATGTTGTTATCGATCTTCCCACTGGCGCAGGAACTAAAATCCCTACAGCAGATGAAGGAAAAAGGCTGGCAAGAGATTTAATCGAACTGGGGGAGAGGCTCGGGATCAGTGTGGAATGTGCAATGACGTACGGTGCTTCGCCAGTGGGCAGGACAGTAGGCCCTGCAATCGAAGTGAGAGAGGCGCTGAAGGTACTGGAAACAATGCAGGGACCAAATAGCCTTATTGAGAAGAGCACAGGCCTTGCCGGGATTTTGCTTGAGATGGTAGGAGTTGCTACCAGAGGGCATGGTAAGGAGCTTGCAATGGAGACACTGCGCTCTGGCAAAGCACTTACAAAATTAAAAGAAATTATAGAGGCACAGGGTGGAAATCCAAATATAACGCATACAGATATTAAACCTGGCGAGTACAGGGGAGAACTTTTATCACCTGCGGATGGTTATGTCATTGAATTTGATAATAAGCGCATAGTTGAGATTGCCAGGGCTGCGGGTTCTCCAATAGATATCGGAGCCGGCGTCTGGATCAATAAGAAAAAAGGTGAACTGGTTAAGAAAGGTGAACCACTCATCACGATCTTTGCTGATAAGGATTGGAAGCTTACAAATGCCCTGAAAGGCGCAGAAAAGGAGTATCCAATGATCGTGGAAGGCATGCTTCTTGAGCATATACGGCCTCTACAGGTCTTATAGACACTGTATTTTTTATAAGGCTCTTGATTGTCAGACAAAGAGGGCTTGTTCAAACCACAGGTTGATAAATACTCTGTCCCTGTCCAAAATAAGAATCATATATGTGTTGATACACCACATCGCATTTATGCTGATACAATTCAGGTAGATAGCTCCGCGGCAGGCGGTCCAGAATTTCTTCAATAGATAGCCTTACAGCTGCCATCGATTGCTGGCGCTTACGCCAATCGAGAACAAGTTTTTCCTTCTTTAATGTTTCCAGAAGATCATGTGCCACCTTTTTAACCTCTTGTTGCTCCTTATTGCTAAGGATCATTTCAGGTTTTATCAATAGGTCGAAGATTGCCAGTTCTTCCTCAGTAAGATTCTCAGCGATTCCTCTCTTTTCTTCTTCATTGAGACCCTGCGCGAATTCCACAAGATTGGCGAAGAATGTTTCCACATTATAGGAGCCTGAATTGTAATCATCTATCAATTTCTGGAATTTCTCCAGGTAATTAACCCTGATTTTGTTCAAGCGAACCATTTGCACCAGTTTGCGATTGATAGCGCCCCTGAGTTTTTCAGTCTCAATCCGCTTTCGACTTTTCTCAAATTTTGCCTTTAGTGCCTCAAAATCGATCTGGCTCAAATCCACAAGGCGATATCCATCAGATCTTTCCCGGATAACATATCCTTCAGTGGCGATGGACTCATCCAGCAGATTTTCGACTGATTCCATGACTTCAAAAATGTCAGTTTCAGGAGACAGAGAACGAATCGTTTCTGCAATTTTAGCGAAAAGCAGATGTTTCGGGCCGAACTCGTTGGCTGCCGGGTCGGGGAGGATAGCCCTGTATATCCTGACCACATTAGCTGCCATCGAAAGGTACTTCGCTTTTGATTCATCGTTAATCAATATTGTATCAATCGCATCATCAATCAACTTGACGCGCTCAAAACCATAGGCTGCTTGTATCTTTGAGATGTCAATGCCTCGTTCTGTGCAAAATGCTGTGGTTTCCAAAATAACATTTTTTAGTTGTTCAACGAGCACACTCTTGTCCTTTACTGGAGTTTCACCTTCTTTTATTCCCCCGCCTGCGCCAGAGCCGTAGATTGCCAATGCTTTCTGCAGGTTCCTGAACACTCCAACGTAATCAACTATCAGACCGTTTAATTTATCTCTGAACACCCGGTTTGCCCGTGCTATGGTCTGCATGAGGGTATGGTTACGCATGGGTTTGTCAAGGTAGATGGTGGAACAGGATGGTACATCAAAGCCTGTCATCCACATGGCGCACACGAATACGATGCGAAACGGGTCATCCGGGTCCTTGAACTTCCTGTCAAGGTCCTCTTTTACTATCCTCTTGCGATGTTTAGCGATGTCCAAATCCTTTTTCTTAAAGTCTTCAATCTCATTTTGCGACTGGGACACCACGACCGCCATGTCGGTCTCTTTCATGAATTTGATTTTCTCTTCAAGTTCCTTTTTCTCGGAATCTTGGCATTTTACCAGCTTGGCCTGTAGATCTTTCAGGTACGTTTTCCAGTACTTCTGCACCTTATCGTATATCCGAACAGCAGTTGCTTTGTCAATGGAGACGACCATTGCTTTCCCAAATTGTCCACGTCCCATGAAATGAGCGACAATGTCTTTGGCTATCTTCTCCAGCCGGTCATCCCTTGTTATCAGGTGGTATTCACGCGCGAACTCACGCTCAAGTTTATTCTCCTGGTCTGGATCGAGTTCAGCCTCATCGATGAGGCGTTGCAGGTCTTCATTCAATTCCTTGTTGGTGAGTTGAAGCTCTGGGATGCGATTTTCATAATAAAGCGGAACTGTAGCACCGTCATCTATGGATTGCTTGAAGTTGTAGATGCTGACGTAGTCTCCGAAAACCTCTTTTGTCTTTTCTTCACCGACAATGAGAGGCGTGCCCGTAAAGGCGATGAATGCCGCATTGGGAAGGGCATTTCGCATGTTCAGGGCAAGGGCATCATACTGGCTGCGGTGTGCCTCATCTGTGATGACAATGATATCTTTGCGAGCTGAAAGCATAGGATAGGTTTCGCCCTTCTTTTTATGAAATTTCTGGATAAGAGTGAAGATGTAGCGGTGGTCTTCACGCAGTAGCTGCTTTAAGTGTTCTCCGCTCTCTGCCTGCACCTGCTCCTCAGTCACGGCGCCTGCGCCGGCAAAGTTCTTGTATATCTGGTTGTCCAGATCCTGTCTATCGGTCACGATAACGAACGTGAAATTACCGGGGATTTTTCGCAGCACTTTCTGCGAAAAGAAGACCATAGAGTAGCTTTTCCCGCTGCCCTGGGTGTGCCAGAATACCCCGAGGCGTCCTCTGTTCTTTTCGATCTGCTTCAATGCCTCAGTAGCGTTGTTCACACCAAGGTACTGGTGGTTCTTCGCAACCAGCTTTACAATTCCGCCGCTGGCTTCGCTGAACAGCGTGAAATTCTCAACAATATCAAGAAGGCGCGCTGGCTCGCATGTTCCCCTGATCATTGTATCCAGTGATACGATACCCTTCTCGCCTTCGCTGTTGATCTTTTTCCACTCTGCGAAGTGCTCCCACTCTGCTGTCATGCTGCCTATTTTGCTCTGGCTGCCGTTTGAAAGAATAATGAAGCTATTATACCAGAAAATCTGCGGTATTGTATTCTTGTAATCGCGCAGGTTATCCCTGTATGCATGTTCCAGCCGCTTGTGCGATGCCTTGAGTTCGATGAAGATGAGCGGCAGACCGTTAACAAAGCCAACAAGGTCGGCACGGCGCTTGTACATATCCCCGGAAATCCAGAACTGCGACGCAAGGAAGAAATCGTTATTGGAAGGCTCATTCCAGTCAATCACACGGACATTCTCAACCGTCTCTTCGTTTTCTTTGCCCCTGAAAGAGACTTTTACGCCGTTTTTTAGCAATCTATAAACCTCGCGGTTGGCATTCGCAGGGCTCATGACGCTGCGGTCGCGGGTGAGCTCTTCAATTGCGAGCGCGATCGCCTCTGATGGCAGGTCGGGGTTCAGGCGCACAAGCGTGGCGCGAAGGCGGGGCACAAGCACCACTTCACTTGAAGTCTCACGTCCAGGAGTGCCATTTGCGCCGAATTTCTCATGGAAGCAGTTAGCGGTCTCCCAGCCCAGTTCTTGAAAAAGCGCGATGGCGGGCTGTTCCACAAGTAAATCTTCAGAGTAGTCGTTCATTGCCATTCTTTATACCAAATGAATTTTTAAATATATATGATTATGCGAACATAGAAAAGTTTTAACTCAATAACGATGTTCTCCCATAATAATGAAGAGGCAGAAGCGCTCGGGAATGCTGCTGAGATATCAGCGGTGGAAATAAGTGCATAAGAAGCTGCCTGTCATTTAGCTCTGGATCAACAATCCACCCTTCAAGCTCAAATCCCTCTGGAATACCATACCCATGTTCTCTCTGTTCATGTGCCCATCCGGCTTGAATTGCGCAGAGCAAAGCATCAAGACAATCACCTTTATTATCACCAATAATTTTAGTTGCCAAATCTTCCTTTAATTCTACATTGAAACCATAGTGAAATCTGATAATATCTGATTTCAACTTTTTCATGATTTCTCGCCGCGCATCAAATTGAGGGGTCTGCTTCTTATTAGTATTATTTTTGTATTGAGGTTTGGAGATCAATTTCTTCGCAACAAGTTTTGGATATGCTTCAACCACGATCTTTCTACTTCCATTTTTATGACAGGGGAGAATGCTAACTCCAGATTTCAGCAACCTTGGAGCACCCTGAAAAAACATTTTGCCAACAGGAACTCGAACAAGCATCATTGGACTACGAGAGTCCGCTTTTTTGTCGGTTTCACGGAAGTGATGCTTATCTCCTTCTGGTCTTTGTTGACCATATTCTTTAAGCATATTCTCAAATTTCTGTTTGTCCATTTTATCGATGATACCAACATAGCCCTCCCACGAAAGAGGCCATCCCAAATTTTCTATTAGTTTTTTTGGCTGGCCAAAGGGAAAGTCCATTCCTGCTATCCATTCTGTCCCACTGGCGAGAAATTCATCAAACTGATCAAAGGTTTCCAGATACTTTATGTCGTTAAAATGCAAAAATCCATTTTCAAGTGTGCAATCTGCACATGTAATTGGTTTCCTGTGACCTGGCGCACTGGTGAAGTCTATGCCATAGACTTTCATACTGCCTCAGTTGGGATTTTTATATTCAGCTTTTCCAAGTCCACCTCGCCTGAGATGAGCTTCGGCAGCAGCAGGTCACGAGTGCGGCGGAGATTTAGATTTTTCCTCATCAATGAATCGATTTGTTCGAATATAGGCATTGTAAAACTTGCAAATCTCCTCGCAGACTCATTTGAGGCCAGAACCACGGTCTTGTTTGTCAATTCAGTCCAATGGCGCTTATATTCTTTAGTTTCAACCAAATTCCTTACAAGGAAATATAGATACAATATAGGCGCTTCATTTTGCGATATAAAAGGCACAACATTAGGACCAACAGAAAATGGCTCAACCATGAGTTGCATTTTACAAGTGTGATCACCAAAAATTATAATGGGCTTTTCTGGTGTAGCCATATGGTCTGGATTGTTATTATGGAATCCTAAGAAGCTATCACGAGATTGATCTATCACTAGCACATGTCCAGCTTTAATAACATCATGCTCTGCATATACATTACCTGCTTTCAATCTCTTTAAAATATCTTTAACCTTTTTTACTCCCCACCCATCCGGCACCATTCCAAGCTCCAACTCCACCATCCTTACATTTTCATGCCCCGGAAACCTAAACTTCACAAACCACTCGCGGTAAAGCGCCTGCGCCATCTCTTCCAGGAGCTTGATGCGCCGCGTGTTGTTTTCGATGAGGTCGTCGTAGGCGCTGAGGATGGCGGCGATTTTGCGCTGGGTGGGGAGAGGTGGCAGTACTATATCTAGATCTGAGAAGGCAGATTTGTTAAGAATCGGTGTACGCACACCTGTTGTTGCACCAAGGGACAGGAGTTCTTCTCTCCGTATCAAAAGTGAATAATATAGAAAGTCAGTATCAACCTTGTCATTAGGGATAATAGTATTCAATTGCTGGTTTGTGAAAGATGGGCGGGAAGTCATAATTGATTTTCCCATCTGCCAACCAATACAAGATACAGATACACTTCCGGATGGTACAAGATTACTTTTTAACAAATCAGCACCTTCATCCGAAAGATAACGCTCAGTCACATCAGCTTTCTTTCTACCATCCATATCAGATGGAGTTATGAACGGATATTTATCACCAAAACATTGTGGTTTACCTGAGGGAGGTGTACGTCCAGTCACGACTTTTCCCATATCAGAGATTCGGTATTTCTTCCAGCCATGAAGAGAAACTTCATGACCTCCCAAATTATTTTTACATTCTTCATAATGCCTTCCAGAACTTTTCGTTTCAGCAGTTACCATCACTCCACCCCCTCCAGCAGCTTCTCCATCCTATTCACGAACTTCCCTGCGATATCTATTCCTGATTCCACCTCTTCCTTTGAAGGATGCGCCTGGAATGAGTACTGGTCGGCGTGCCGTACGCTTCTCATCCTGTCGAATATCAAAACCCAGTCCTCCTCTAAAACACCCTGCTCAACATATTTCCCAAGATAAACACCCACACAGTAATGGCTCTTCTCCCTCACACCGTCCCTGAAAAGCACCGCCCTCGCAGAATGAAACATCGCAAGATATAATGATGAGATGGCTGATTTATACGCCTCTGCAGCCATATTTTTCCTCGCCTCGGAGAGCCATTCCCTCGACTCAGCTATTGACTCCTTGCTTTTTGTTAAAGAAGGCTCAACTCTTCGCAATAGACCCTTCCTGAAACAATCCTCTATATTATTCAATCGAACCATCCTTTAGCACAATAGATGTTCGCAGCAGCGAGTTATAGAACGGCTGATCTGCCATTTTGATTGATTTAATTTTTTCCGGCGTCAGGACAAGCATATTGACTTCCACGCCAGCCATTGCACTTATATCTCTCTGCAAACGCGCCAGCTGATATTCGGCTGGATAAGCGTCAGCTTTAACCCATATATCAAGGTCGCTCTCATAAGTGTTTGTTCCCTGCGCCCAGCTTCCAAAAATACCAATGCCTGTTGTCCAGCTTATATCCAGTGAATTTATATTGATTTTATTCAGGTTCAAAAGCAATTTGATGGCTCTGGTATGAGCGCAATCGATCGGTTGGTATGTGTTTTTTGTCTTTGTTAAAAGTCCGACTCCATATACGTATTTAAGGTATCGGGAGACAAGACCTTTTGTAATCCCTGTTTTATTTGAAACCTGGTTAACTGTAAAACTTTTATGATACAATATATACGAAATTATTCTAACTCGTTCTTTTGTTTTAAAAAGCTCGGTCAGCATAATAACTTACACGAGTTTACAAACTATAAACTTTTTGTTTACGGTTCATAAACAATATGTTTACGATTTGTAAATTAATCTCTAATCGCACATTCGGACCCATATCAGTATATATGATACATATCCGAATCCTTCGTCACTCAGCCTCCAGCAGCTTCTCAACATTCTCAGCAATGCGCCCTTCCAGTTTCCGCGCCTCTGCATTAAGTGTTTCAAGCTCTTCATTCAGCTCCTCCAGGCGTTCCTTGAAATCAAAATCGTCAGCTTCGCGCTCTGCCACCCCCACATAGCGTCCCGGGTTCAGGCTCCAGCCCTGCGCCTCGATCTCGGAAAGTGAAGCCACTTTGCACAAACCGGGCACATCAACATACTTTCCATCCGGGAATTTCTCTTTCAACATCGGTGTGCTGCCATTTGTTGTCTCAGGCTGCTCGCACCGGTATATCCGCACGATATTGGCAAGGAACTCGATCTGGTCAGGGGTAAAATCCCGATGAGCGCGGTCAACCTGATGAAAGATATGCCGGGCATCAAGGAAGAGGACTTTGTCCTTGCGCGGCGTTTTTGTCTTATCTCGGTCAAGGAACCAGAGGGTGCATGGTAACGTGACTGTATAGAAGAAGTTTGAGCCCACGGCAACCATCACATCCACAGCGCCTTCTTCAATAAGCGACTTTCGGATATCTTGCTCGCTTCCACGGGCGTCGCTGGCAGAGTTCGCCATCACGAATCCACTGCGTCCTTTCTCATTCAGGGCGCTGTAAAATATCTGAATCCAGAGATAGTTGGCATTATCGGGCTTTGGCATGCCAAACGGAAAACGGGGGTCGTCCTTGATGCGCTCCTTGTCCACCCTGTCAACGTTAAACGGTGGATTTGCCATCACGAAGTCGAATTTTCCGACGCTCTTGTGAATATCTTCGTAGTAGCTGTTGCCCTCACGAATATCTCCAGAAAGACCGTGAACAGCAAGGTTCATCTTGCACAGGCGCACGGTCTCGGCGGTCTTTTCCTGTCCATAGACGCTGATCTCAGCATTGGGATTCTTCTTGTGATTTTCCACGAAACGCGCGCTCTGGACGAACATACCGCCTGAGCCGCACGCAGGGTCAAAGATGCGCCCATGGTAGGGTTCGATTACCTCGACTATGAGTTTGACAATAGAGGTGGGTGTAAAGAACTCGCCTCCTTTCTGCCCCTCACTCATGGCGAATTTGCCCAGGAAATATTCATAGATCTTTCCGAAGGCATCGCCTTCAATGTCCATAGGCACAGAGTTGAAAGTCTTTAATAACTCTACAAGGGTGCTGTTATCGAGATGGTTATAGGTTTTTGGGAGTATGTCCTTGAGTTCCTCGTTCTCAACTTCGATTGCACGCATTGCCTCATTGATGGCTTTTCCGATATCAGCACCTTCCGGCAGGTTGAGAAGTTTGGAAAATCTTGAGGCTTCAGGCAGGTACAGGACACCGCGCGCCTGGTAATCAGTCTTGCTCACAGGGCGCCTGCCTGTACTCTTGCCTGCCAGTTCCTTCTGGGCTATAGTGAACTTATGATCAGCGTAACGAAGAAAAATCAATCCAAGAACCGGGACCGAGTATTCGGAAGATTTCAACTTGGAATTAGCTCGAAGCTCATCTGCGGCATCCCAAAGGCGCTTTTCGATCTCGTTATGATTGCCTGACATTTTTACACCTTATATCTCCTTCTTATACCGACCCGCTCAGGACGGCAGGCATCCTTTAGAATGACAGAGCATATAACTTAGTGTATATTTATAAGCATGTGATTTTAAAATGCAATATTTCGTTCGAATGTTGGGTTTTAAAGGCTACGCGAGAAAAACGCACTGGTGCGAAAGCTGCCTTCTCAGTTGCTTTTTATTTCCAAAGTATTGTCTTCTTTCAAAAATCTCCTATCGTCATAAACCTCACAATAAATAGAGAGAAGGAGGAATCTACTATTTCTGCTGTTCCTCAACCTGTTGTTCCTCAATTTGTTGTTCCTCAACTTGCAGCTTCTCAACTTGCAGTTTCTCAATTTGCAGTCTCTCAACTTGTTGTCTCTTTATTTCAGAAGAGAGCATAGTTGCCATCCAGGTGTTAAAGAGATTTCCTCCTTTTCCATCCTCACCTGTTATAAGGAGATCAGGTACAATCTTAACTTCTCCAGAAGCAACTTGTTCCATAACTTTTATCACTGCAAGTCTTTCTGGTCCAACAACTTCTGCCTGTGCTTTATATGCATCTGCAAGACCTCTTCCAATTTCAGCCTGATTGTATCTTTCTCCATCAGCTTTTAGCATTGTCGCCGTCTTTATACCTGTCGCCTCTTCAACTAATGCAGCTGCTCTGTCTTTATTAATTTGTATTGATAATGTTGCAGCTATAACATCTCTTTGTTTTTCAGCACGAGCAGTCTTCTCTTGAACTACTATATTTTCTTCCTGTGCCTTGGCTTGCTGCTGGAATTGTTCCTGTTGCTGTATTGCAATTTCTCTATCGGTCTGTGTTTTTAGAAGAGTTGCATCTACTTTTATGTAGCTTAATAGCAAATTCTTAGCTTCAACATAGTATTTTTCAAATTCTTCATGAGCTTTTTCAAGAGCTTCTCTCTGAATGTCTGTTCTGCTCTGAATAAAATCTATAGCTTTCTTCTCTCCTGCTTTGTTTCTAAAAGAACTATCTATTAATGGTTGTACTATCTGTTCTATTAGATTAGGTACTGAACCAAATCTCGCAATGATAAACGAGGCATGTTGCGGCCTAATTCTGATTATAAGTCTTACATCAGCTTCAAGTGTAAAACCATCTTTAGACGTGAGGATTAGCTGGCTGAACTTAAAGAACTCTGTCGCTCTCTCCGTTTCAATTTCTGATTCTTTTAATACCTTTTTTTTCCCAGCAGTTTTTTCTAAAAGACCCTTGTCTTCAGCTTTAATTCCAGCTCCTGCTGCCCAATCAATAGTTACTGCACTTGTTGGAACAAGATATGGCGTTAAAGCCAAGAAATTCAAGTTATAAATTCCGGGTCCAACAGGCTTCTCCCATATGCCTCTATGATTTACATCAGTAGTTAATAGCACTTCTTCTTTCTCATTCATCTCATGTTTGAAGGATTTGTCCTCTTTCACAGGATCTTGTGGCAATGTTGATTCGGAAAGCTCAGGTCCAATGTTAGATCTTAATACAGCTACATACCCTGGCGGAACTTCTGCAACCTCATACTGCTTTATTTTAAATAATAAGGGATTTATGTAATATTCACCTGGCTGAAGTGTATCAAGCTGTGGACCTCTATAACCACCATTTGTTACAAACGATTGCCCATCTTGATAATATTTATGCTCATCATTCTCTGGCTTTGGAGCAATTATATATCCAGATGGCAATGGCCGACCATCAACTGCTACAACAATACCAATGTTTTCTTCATCTATCTTTGTAACAGGATGTTTAGTCACTTTAAACACTCTTGTATTTATACGATATGCTCCTGGACGTAAGATAGCAATCTGTGGTCCTTTTTTACCTCCACCATCTAAAAACATTTTTGCATCCTGGAACTGATTGCACTCTACAGCATCACCCAACAATCTTCCTGTTGGTATAGGTTCACCATCTATGGACTCAATTGTTCCAATTTCTGTTTGTACATGGATCAAAAATCTAAGATAACTGAAAAGGTTGATGCCCAGACCCGGATTTGAACCAGGGACATCTGCGTCTTCAGCGCAGCGCTCTCCCAGGCTGAGCTATCTGGGCATACAAGGTGCTAATTGTTGACATAGTATATTTATTCTTCGGAAACATTGAGACCTCTCCCCGACTGAAGTCGGGAGATATCCGATACTCTTTCATAAGTTATATTTGAAGTGAATAAGACTCTGATTTTATAGAATAAGAATAATAACGAGCGGGTAGGGGGTGGGAGTGGGGGTTAGTTTTAAAAAAGTTATACCTACCCGCTTGTTATGATCATAATAATGCTCATATTGTATATATAGTTTGTGCTCGATTTATATTGAATATCCTCAGAACAGCGTTTTAAATGCAATACCCATTAATTTTATAAGATTCTTCTTATCTTTAATGCTGATGAGTTTCCGAAAAAGGATCGAGGGATGATCCATATCGCCGTATTCTGTGATGATCTCTTTTATCTGTGGCTGGTTCAGATATGCTATAAATTCATCCAGGTCATCATCCCTCAGTTTCCCGAGGCTCTTATGAATCCTCATCCCTGTGGCAAGTTCCCGCCCTATGGAGTTGCGCCATCTTTTTTCATATTCCCCTAAACGTGCCTCTTTACGGGATGCTTTTGCCGCAATCTCACCTGCAAGCTTTGCACATACTGCTCCCATATAAATACCTCCGCCTGATGTTGGTTTCACCTGTCCTGCAGCATCCCCTACAAGGATCACGTTATCTTTTGTGGTTTTATCTGGCGGGCCAAGGGGAATGCCTCCAAGAACAAGCTCTGTGAGCGAACCTCTATACCTTGAAGCGACTACAGGATGCTTTAGCAGTCTTTCAAGATAGCTAATAGCCGGCATATCATCCTGGCTCCTGGCAAGACCTATTCTGGCTATACCGCCAAAAGGTACAGCCCATGCAAAAAATCCAGGCGCAATATCGTTTCCTGTGAATATCTCCACGAATTCAGGATCTTTTGCAGTATAAGGGGCTTCAAACTGTATCCCGGATAGGAATTTTTTGCATCTCGGTATTCCAGCCGCCCGTCCAACGCTGCTCTGTATTCCGTCTGCTCCTATAATAATATCAGCATGAATCTCTCTTTGCTCACCGTCTGCTATTACCGATATCTTATCCCTGTTCATACCGATGAAGCGGGTTTTTAAAAGTATATCCGCACCCTGATCCAGCGAGCGCTCAACAAGAGCCCTGTCGAAGATCTTCCTGTCTATAACATACGCTTTTGTATCTTTTCCCCGTACTGTAAGCTCTTCTCCACCCGGGGCATACACAAATGCACCCCTTATCTTTGCAAGGACAAAGCTTTCCTCCCCTATTTCGCATTCCACAAGTGCGGCTTTACTTATCAGTCCTGTGCACTGTGTGGGTGAGCCGATACTGGCATGTTCCTCTATCAACAGGGTTCTTGCCCCTCCTCTGGCTGCGTATTTAGAGGCAATAGCACCTGCCGGTCCAGCGCCGACCACGACTACATCGTACTTCATATTCTCCTCATGTATCACCTGATAATTAATCCTTAGCAGAAAGTTTTTAAGAATCGCTGATCATACAGCACTCATATGAGGCGTACCTATCATCAGTTCCCGCAGAAACCTGAGCTTGAGCGAAGGTATAATTTCAGGGAGGACCTTCCCTACATCGTTAAGATAATAGCCGGGATGGATGGACAATCCGGGACTTTCATTACCGATGCTCCTGATCTCAAAGGCCTAATTAAAGCAAAGAGGAGTATAGGTGTTGAAATTGCAGATAGGAGCGTTAATTTTTATCCACTAAACAAAGATACACTTGAGTATGTGCTTCAGAGTATGGATAGGGAGGGGACTATTGATTTCAGGGTAAATCTCAAATACTCCTTCTTAAATGAGAAGTACGACCGCGTCCCGTTCAGGGGAGACTCCTATCTTATCCGTGTCGAACTTGAAAACGGTATACTTACAGTGAAAGTGCACCACATCGAGGGTATGGGCAGGACTGAATGCGCAAGGATAGCAGATACTATTGTTGATGAGATTATAAGAAACACACCCAATGTCTGATCTGATATACTCTGTTTCGGTACCTTTCAAAAGAAAAGGTAAGGAAGTACTCAAGGATAGTGAGTTTATACTTGTACTTGCTATTGATTTAAACTGGTTCAACCCGGAGGAGGCAAAAAACATATTGAACTATGCAGAAAGAGAAGGTTTTATAAAAAGAGATGGGGAGATGGTTGCGCCTGCATTTGATATATCCTCAGTAGAGATCCCTCCAGGATTCAGGCCTGGTCGGGATGTTCTTTTAAAAAACCTTGAGAAAAAAACCCTGTTTGATAGGATTATTGAGCGTATTATAACCGGCACAGGCATGGAAAAACGTAAAGTGATATCGCTAATTAATAAAAAACAGGAAGAGCTATCCAAACTTGTTGAAATAGAAGTCAGTGCCATACTCGTTGCACTGGAGCATGGCGTAGCAGTGAACGATCTGCTTGAAGAGGAATATGCGGCTCTGGTTAGCCCGCGTTAACCCATCGCCTTCTTCTTGAAGAGATTAATAAATTCGTCACATTGTTTAACAAGTTCGCCTGATGCTTTTTTAATCACCTCTATGGGATCAGCACCGTCTGTCCTGACAAACAGTACAGGTTCGCTTATTGTAGGATGTTTAATATCGTATGTCGCTATCTCGACATGTTCGTTATTTAACAAAACCGCCTTCAGAGCATTAAGGAGGGTATGCGTCTCACCTGCAATCTTTATATTTATTTCATTCTCTGTCTTATTTATGATTGTAAGTTCCATGATACCACCTAAATAACACCTGTTCCGTAATCCGAAGATAGTTTTCTTGTCTCGACCCTATTACATTTAGGGCATTTAAGTTTGCCATTCTCTTTTTTCATCACAGTCCTGCAACTGCTGCAGTAAGCCTTCATGACGCCAAGCTCTTTATTTACAGTAGAGAGTCGCATGTTCCTCAGGTCTATCACTTTTGCTTTAACTATGTCAAAAGGTTCAAATTCAGCAGATAGTTCCTTTACATAGGCATCCTTGACATTTGATACATGGATTGCAGCCTGATCTACATTGATAATCTCTCGCTCGCCTTTATCTTTAATGCTTGCGATCTCAACCAGAGCAACTGAATCTTTTACATCAGTGACCTGGCCAATTACGATGTCTCCTACCTGTAGATGCGGGGGTACGTTCGTAACCGGGATAACTGAGATCGAACGCTCTTTACTATTTACTTTTACAATCCCTGTCGTCGCTGCATATATATTTCCTTTATCTACGAAAGTTCCCTCTTTTGGTGTGAACTCCTCTGATGTCCCGATGAGATCCCCTGGCAGTACGATCTTGTTATCTGTGGGTTCTTCCTTTACTGTACCTTCTTCAGGTTGTTCTATCTCTTCTTCAACCTGGAGTTCTTCCTCCCTCTCCTCAAGCTCTTTTTCTTCCATTCTCTCAGCCTTTTCTCTTACATCGTCTTTTCCAAGTTTCCTTCTGCTTGTAACCTTCTTTCTCTTGATTCTAATAACGATCCCTCTCTCTTTTCTCTATTCTGTATATCTCTACTTTTATTATCTGTGTTTCCTTGGTATGAAACCTGAATGTCCTCTTAATGGGAAAACCGATTAATTTATAATCTGTTATGATTGATGGGCTAATGAATTTTTTTATGAATTCTATACTACCGGCATTATGTATTGAGTAAACCACGCTGCTTAGTTCGAGGGCTTTCCTCAAAAAAGGGCGATCGCTTCCTCTTACCTGTGCGCCAAATGGTGGATTCATCACCACTGTATGCGCTTTTCCGTGCACTTCATTTATGTCGGTGCATACGAACTCGACATCTACGCCGAGTTTTTTTGCATTTGCCCGCGCAATCTCAAGTGCGCCATTATCATCATCAAAACCTATAACCTTTTCTGCTCCCAGAAGTTTTGCTCCGATCGCAAGAATTCCGCTGCCGCACCCAAGATCATAGACCGTATCCGTGATATCTCCTTTTATGAATGCAAAATGAAGCAGTTCTGCAGCTACAGTTGCGGGTGTAGAGTACTGTTCTCTTGAAGGCTTTGGAGATCTGAAGCCCTCGACCTGTTCAAGCAGTATCTCAAGATGTTTTTGTCTCATACTATGGATTATCTCTCAGGCTCTTTTATAATACCTATCCCAAAAAACAGTTGTTGAAGTTGCATTTCGGGATAAGCAAAAGATATATAGTATTAAAAGAATATATAGTTTGTTGAAGTTGCATGAAGATAGGACTTGATGTAGGCAGTACAACTGCAAAAATGGTAAAAATAGAGAGTGGAGAGGTTAAATACCAGATAACATCAACCCATAACTGGAAAGATCTTATAAAAGGAATAGAAAAAGATGATATAATCTCAACAGGATATTTTAGAAACTCAGTGCCTCACAGGGCATCAGTAACTGAAATTACCGCTGCTATCTATGGTGTTTCACACTATTTCTCTGATGTCGATGTTATCGTGGATATTGGAGGACAGGATACTAAGGTGATCGACGTTAAGAGAAATAATTTTATAATAAACGATAAATGCAGCGCTGGAACAGGTGCTTTCCTTGAGTTTATAGCAGGTTACTTCAGGATGGATCTGGATGAATTGGGCAGGCTTCATCTAAAAGCTGATCGCATCCCGGATATCAACAACACATGTGGGGTATTTGCTATCTCTGAGATGATATCGCAGCTTGTGGCAGGTTATTCAAAAGAAGAGGTCATAGCTGGAATGCATTATGCTTTCGCCCGCAGGATCTCATCTATGATACCGCAAGCACAGATAATTGTCCTGATCGGAGGAACTGTAAAAAATGATGGAATGGTCATGGCACTTGGAGATATACTCAAGAAAAAAATCCTGATACCGACTGAGCCTCAGATAATTAATGCACTTGGCGCATTAAAGTATTATTGTTAATATACGGTTATCGTCCATTCTGCATATGATATGATACGGCACTCTCAATGATGCTGCATACTGATCCCTCAAACGTGACCACTTTTCCTGATATTTTTCCGCGGTCTATATCCAGCACAATGGCGCCTGGCTCTGATAATCTCGGATAGGTGGGACTTCCAGGACAGGCAAGGAGCACATCTGATTTCTCGATAACCGGCCTGTGGGTATGGCCAAAAATGAGTATATCGACATTCATCTCTTTTGCCAGATACCATGCACCCGTGGTATCCTGAATAGAAAGGGCTGCCTCATGGATTATCCCGATCCTTGTGCCCTCGACTTCTATCACCTTCTGCCCGGGGAGTAACTCTTTTAATGCTGCATCATCCATGTTCCCGTGTACAGCCTCAAGCCTGCAGATACCTGAGAGTTCATCAAACGCCGCCTTGGTGACAAAATCACCTGCATGGATTACCAGATCAGCCTCTTTGAGCAATGCAATAAGCCTGGCAGGGAGATGCTCTATGATGGAGCCGGATTTAATATGTGTATCTGCGATTGCTATTATTTTCATACGTATCCATAATCTGTATAGTTCAATTCTTTTTTGATCTCGGACAGGAATATACCATATGTATTTGTTGAGAAATCAAGCCATCCCTTGAAATCAGAATTCAATTTCTTCCCGAGCTCATCTTCTTTCTCTGTTTTGCTCGCTTCACCGAAATGATTCAGTTCTTCAAGGTTTTTTTCCATATACCAGTAGAGTGCAGCCTCAGCAAAGGGTTTTGGGACAAGCGGGGATGTATAGGAGATTTTTAACATGAGCTTCTTCTCCTTTGCAAGTTCGTCATTGGTGATCCCGCTCTGCTCAATTGCATTTTTTAAAGTCTCATCGCTGATCTTCCGCCTCTCCTCGTATGTGAATTTCCGTCCCCCATCTTTCATATTTTCGTCATATATCTCTTTTTGAAGCATTTCGTGAAGGAGCATGTATTTTAACATGGTCTCACTGGCTTCCTTTAAATAAGCCTTATTGAGGGTTATTATCGAATACCAGGAACCAAGGTAATACCGCCTGTTAAGTGCAACTGCATAATCAAAGATAGAGGGCATAGGGACAAAGATACTCTGAGAGAACACCACAGCATCGGTTGATAGCAGCAAAATATTCCCGGGCACGAGTTTTTTAGCCTCCTCAAGCCCATCCCTTCCATACACAGATTCAGGCTCTCTCAGATACCGCTCGTTCCGGGTGATTATTTTCTTTAGTTCATCATATTTAAGCTGGTTCAGTGCAAAAGCGACATCTTTTGCCGCAGATTTTATCCATAGTGTATATGATTCTTCAAACGCTTCACTTGAGCCTTGCATGGATGATTAATCGTAGCGGTGTGATAAATAGTTAGTGGCGATCTGGTGATTATCAATGGTGAAACCTTGTGCGTGCCTTTCTGACCTTATGCTCTCTCTCAAGCCCCAGGCGCGTCTCTTCAAATAACGTCTTTATACGTTCCTCATCGCATAGCGGATCACCCTCTGCGCATTCCCCGCTCTTTTTGCATGCCGAAGCCAGGCGAAGAGCACGCTCCTCAAGTTTTGGCAGCGTATCTTCGAGTGTACGTTTTAGCCATTTCTCGTCTTTGGATAGCACTCCCACGAACATGGAAGGAAGTATATCGCGCTCTATGGACTCAAGTCTTTTCCTTGCACTGACCGTTACCATTAGAACCAAGTTAGTTAGTCAAAGTATAAAACATAGGCTCATTGTAGAGAAAACCAGCAGACATATCAGGAAGCTTCACAGCACAAGCGTGAGGAAGCTCACTTTGATTCAACAAGTTTTTAAGGCTATAGGTAGTGTAAGTTCAGGAAGTAGATTGATATCTATACTATAAAATTAACAACCTGGATAAGATTTATTATGCTATAATTTAAGCAAGTCCTGAATTGTCGAATGGAGAATCCAATGAACTTAATTAATGAAAAAGCCATTGAAACCTACGTTAAAAGCATTAATTTAAAACAGATGCTTGTTATTCCTGCAATATTGCTTTTGTTATCACTCTCAATTCTAGCTTACACGACCTACACAACCGGCGCACCTGTTGAACTCGGAGTAGAGTTCAAGGGCGGTACTGCGATAGTTTTTGATAGTCCCAAAACACCTGATCAATTGAAAGTCGAACTTCAGGATTATCCTGTGATTCAGGCAAGGGAGTATGGAGGAACCGAGCGCAAATTAGTACAGTTCAGTCCAATGACGGAATCCGATCAGAACGAACTCATCAGAAAAATAAACTCTGAATACACCAATGTGGAAATAAAGCAGATGGGAGAAATAGTCAGTAAATCTTTGCAAGGACAGGCACTCCGTGCCGTACTTCTATCATTTTTTGGGATGGCGCTCGTGGTATTTATAATTTTCAGGACCTTTGTCCCATCCATAGCCGTAGTGATCGCGGCTTTTTCTGATATAGCGTTCGCTGCTGCTATGATGAATGTATTCGGGATTGTTCTGTCCCTTGGAACTGTGGCTGCTCTCCTGATGATCATCGGCTACTCTGTGGATACAGACATACTTTTAACCACGCGGCTGCTCAAGCGAAAAGGGGAGTTGAATGATAAGATAAAGGATGCCATGAAAACAGGATTGACGATGACAGCGACAACGCTTGCTGCCTTTATTGTATTATTCTTAGTATCATCAGGTTCTTATCTTATTTCATCATTCACACGTATTGATATAATAAGAGATATCTCGGTTGTTCTTATTTTCGGTCTGGTTGCAGATCTGATAAACACATGGATGACCAACGTGGGAATCTTAAAATGGTACATAACAAAAAGGGGTATACAGGAAAAACCGATTGAAAGATCGAAAAAGAGGAGGCAGAGAGCATGAACGGTGATGAACCTTTTTATAAAACCTCGCGCTTCTTATTACTTGTACTTGTAGTCCTTGGTTCTATTGCAGCCGTAATGATCTCATACTCAGATGGCGAATTAAGGATCCAGAGTAATCTAAAATACGGCCTTGATCTTGAGGGCGGCTCATGGCTGCAGCTACAACTGCAGGGTGCGGTTGTCCAGGTGGATGCGGATAATGGAAAGATAGTCAAGGCAGAATTTGGGAGACTGCTTGATGGTTCTGCAATTACGATCGATGAAACCGCTGCAAATTCTGTCATCTTTACAACACCAAAAGAGATTGATAAAAATACAATCGATTCATTCGGGTATGGCATATCCACCATATCAAAAGGTACTGATGGCGGTACCAGGGTAACACTTCAAACAAATAAGGATCTCCTGATCAAAAAATACCTTGAGAACAGCCTGAATGCAGAGGTCATTCCAATCGAGGGCAGATTTATCACACTGGAGATAAGGAAAGCTGTAACTGAGGATGAATTGAACGCTATTCTGGAGCCTGTTGGCGGAAGAGTTATCCCTCCGTTCCGGGCAGGAGTGACAGAGGAGACACGGGATTTAACCAAACAGATACTTGAGGATAAAATTAACACACTTGGATTTAAAGAAATGCCCATCAGGACAGTTGGTGATAATTACATCCTGATAGACCTCGCGGGTGTGGATATGGCAACCGCAAGAGAGATCGCAGCTAAACCTGGAAAATTCGAGATCAGAATACAGGTGCAGGGAAACGAGACCGCACATGTGCTCTACGGCAATGAGATAATAGGAGTGGACCCGGTCCAGAAAGAAAGAGATTCATGGGGTGTACCTTTTAAGCTTAGCGAAAAGGGTGCAGCAGCACTGCGGGATGCTGCAGTACAGTATGGCGCAGTGACAGACCCGGACGCACATTATCTGGGGATGTACCTTGATGATAGACTTGTGTTTGATGCGCCACTGGCTCCTGATCTTGCAAGGAACATACAGAGCATACCTGTGAGAGAACTTTTCGCAACTACAGGCACCGGTGAAGAGGGGCAGATCAGAGCAAGAGAACTCCAGATTCATCTAAGGGCAGGAGCATTGCCTGTCAATGTAGAGGTGATAGGATCAGGGCAGGTCTCGGCAGATCTTGGAGAGAAGTTCAAGGAGCAGGTAGCGATAGCAGGAATAATAGCTCTGATGACAGTAGCGATTGCCGTGTATTTCAGATACAGACAGCCAAGTATAATCGTACCTATGCTTGCCACTTCATTTAGCGAGGTTATTATCATACTGGGTTTTACAGCAGTTATCGGATACCAGCTTGATCTTGCAACTATAGCAGGCATTATTGTGGTTATAGGTACAGGTGTAGACCATCTTATAATTATAACAGATGAGGTTCTTGCCGGCGGTGCCATGCCGCCAAGTAAGGTATATAAATCCCGCCTAACAAAAGCGTTTGCAATTATATTTGCAGCTGCGGCGACTGTACTCATAGCCATGTCGCCCCTTTTATTTATGGGATTTGGCGCTATTAAGGGGTTTGCTGTAATTACCATAGTGGGCGTGCTTATCGGAGTCGGTATAGCAAGACCTGCATATGCTATAATTATCAAAGACCTGCTTATGGAAGATCCAGGTAAAAAATATGTTGGAGAGGATTAATTACCGAAGCTTTTAAATCTAAATCAAACCTTAAATAGAGAAGTATTTTCCTCAGGCCTCGGTGGCTCAGCCTGGCAGAGCGAGAGATTTGTAATCTCTAGGTCGAGGGTTCAAATCCCTCCCGGGGCTTGCTTTATTAAAATGTTATCGGTGAAAATCCTATCTTCTCGCTGAATACTCTTTCAGCCTGGATATCTATCTCCATTATGAATATCTCAAGCACCATGAATGCCTGCGCCGTTTTCCTGATGCAGCCAATCGTAATCTCTCTGCTGCTGCCCGCAGCCGCATGAAGATGTGTTCTGGGCGCGCCTTTTTCCCAGAAGATATTGCCTGCTCCAAGGATCTCACGCACATCATCGAACGCCGACCACACAACAGCAGGTGGCACTACTTTCTCTGCCGGTCCTGTGACTAATTCTGCTCTCCCCATTGCTCCGAGTATTATAAAAAACGCTGATCTTATGTCCTCTTTGAGAGCCAGTCCTGATAATTCAGCAAGCAGGTCTTCACCGTGATCAACCCTTACAACAAATACACGACCTATTGAGCCCTTCCGATAATCCATGCACTGAGTACATCCAGGCGTGATTTAAAACTTGTGGAGAATATAATCTGGGTATGATTTGGGTATCTTTCTGGAAAACTATTAATATATATTAAAATAATGTGGCCGTCAGTAGAGGATAACTATTTTCAAGATTTCCTATCCATAAAATCTTGTAATCCTCTACCTCCTTTTAAATAATCTTAAGGTTTAAAATTACAATAATCTTTACATATCTGTGCCACGATAATATGATTTAATGAAACAACCTGCTATTCTTGAAGAAAAAGTAAAGAGATATGAGAGCCTGTTACGTAAAGCACTCCTGGCATTTGAGATCGCACCGCAGGAAAAATCCCATCTGAGAAGAGTTGCAGATGATTTTTCCAGTATGGCAAGCTCTTATTATGATGATGGCTTATATTTCATTGAGCAGGGGGATATGGTGAACGCACTTGCCTGCTTCAGTTATGGTCATGCATGGCTGGATGCGGGCGTGAAACTCGGCGTATTTAAAGCGAGTGATGAAAATCTTTTTACGATATAAAAATTTATGTCTTTTTTCTTTGTTGAATTAGATCAACAAGATTCTTCCACCTATAATCAGATTCTTATGTAATTATAAATGGTTTAGAAAATATAATAAACCGCAGATAAACACAGATGAACGCAGATAACAACCATTTGGGTTTATCGGCGTTCATCTGCGGTTCGTAGATTTTTCATTCCGAGTGAAAGCAGTCCCTTCGTTATTCATTAATACCATGATCTTTTCAATATAAATTCTATGAGTTTATATATTTATCCTAATTTAGCTTTATCATCCAGTGTAAAGACCTCATCTATCCGTATTAATAAGCCGTTTAAAACAAGGGATGCTTTTTCTTTTGTGAAAAACCCTGTTGTTGGGTGTGCAGAACGTTTTCCAAATATTGATGCTGCTTTAATAAGGTCTTGATGATGTTTTTCTTTGATTTTTTTCTTGTTTAGCCTCTTTTTTTTTCCTGCATTATATAAACATTTTTATATAATATTAAACTAAAACGATATATCGTTTGTCTGAAGCTCTTTAAATATGCCTCTGGGCACTTTCTATACGCTTAAGTATCTTTGTAACCTATAGTAAAATATGAAGTCTTTAGAACTATTCTTTAGTAAAAATAAACATGTACTTTTAAATGTGGTTACTATTTAAAAGATAAGAGGAATAATCAAATGGGAAATTATAGAGTTACACTTGAAGCCGCCTGGCTTGTGAAGGATGTTGAAAGCGTTGATGATGCAATGAATATAGCAATCTCAGAGATAGGAAAACTGCTCAACCCTGATTTGAACTTCGTGGATATCGAGGTAGGTACTACAAGCTGTCCTGCATGCGGTGAAGCTTTTGACAGCGTCTTCATGGCAGCAGGTACAGCACTTGTGGGCGTCCTGCTTGAGATGAAGGTCTATGATGCCCAGAGTGAGGAGCATGCGGCAAGGATTGCAAAATCCACAATAGGCAAGGTATTAAAAAATACTCCGCTCAATGTTGTTGAGGTTGAGGAGTTCGGGGGCCCAAGCCCAAAAGAGACAAAAGAGACAAGGGAGAAAATAAAGCAAAAGGTAAAAAAATGAAGCTGGCTGCGTTGATCTCAGGCGGCAAGGACTCATCATTTGCAATATACAGGGCCTTACAGGAAGGTCATACTGTAACAGATCTTGTTACAATAAAACCTGAGAGTGAGGATTCCTATATGTTCCACTCTGCAAATATTCACCTTACCGATTTGATATCACAGGCGTGCGGCATCCCTCTGACCTCAAGGACCTCTTCAGGTGAGAAAGAGAAGGAACTCGATGACCTGAAGGATGCACTGCGCTCTTTAAAAGTGGATGGTGTTGTGGTCGGGGCCATCGAATCTGAATACCAGGCATCACGCGTGCGGCGCATCTGCAGTGAGCTTGGCCTCCAGATGTATGCACCGCTCTGGCATATGGAGCCTCCTGGGTTGCTCCGCGAGATGATTAAATGCATGGATATCAGGATGGTCAAGGTTGCCGCTGCAGGCATGGATGAATCATGGCTTGGGCGGCGCTTTGATGAGAAGATGCTGGAAGATCTAAAGTCTCTTAATCTGAGGTACAGGGTTCATATTATGGGAGAGGGAGGCGAGTACGAGACACTTGTGCTTGATGCGCCGTATTATAAAAAAAGGATCAACCTGCTTGAGATAAGGAACATCTGGATGGGGGATCACGGGGTTATGAGAGTGATAAAAGCCGAGCTTGTTGAGAAAGATTAGATTTACTCCTTTAACATGGCATAAGCCTCACTGAGGGATCTCAGGAGCTTGTATCCTTTCTCTGTGATCATGTAATCCCCTCTCTCATGGCGCTGGAGGATCATTCCGCTATCGAGCAATTTTTGAAGATGAAACAGTAGATTGCCGCCTCGAAGCCCGGTTAATTCAGAGAGCATTGAAAAAGTTTTTGTCTCAGTTGCCGTTGCTTTTAATATTTGAAGCCGCTGTCTATTGGATAGCGGCTCAAGCACATCGTTGACGATAAAGTCCTCAGGGAGCGTCGATATATCCTGTCTTTTTTCTTCCTTTGTGTTATAGATACGCAGGGAGCGCATCAAACGGAGCTGTTTCTCAAAGAGGCAGTAAACCTCAGAGAAACACTTATCGCATCTCTTGAAGGGTGCTGCATTTTTCATCTCTTTTAATTCAGACTGGTTTTTCAAAATAGTATCCTCCTGCACGGTATCGTGCCTTATCAGGCCTGCGTTCTTTTGCAGGAATCCACTGAAAATAGATTTGCAGGTATCCCGCATCTGGCATTTTTTGACCATATTGCTCTCAAGATCATAGTCTATATTTTCTATAACATGCCCTGCGATAACATTAGAGAAGTCCTTTCTTATACCCGCGAGGATCGATTCAATATGCTGCTGGCCTGATTGCTCTATAGATCGTTTTATGTCAGTATGCATATCAGACAGCTTTTCTTTTATCTCAAGGATCTCCTGATGAAATTTTTCTCTTTCCATGTATACTGGTCTACTTTACCATATGAGCTAAAAAAAGTTTCTATTACGACTTTGAAAGTTACTCTTGTGTACATTAATGTACTTAGTATATTTTAATAACGAATAAGTATATACTAATAACTTAACAATAGGGTTATGAGGTGATATGAATGACTGTCCGCGATGAGATACATGCGCAGATTACCGGGGCACTTGCAGATGCAAAGTTCCCGATAGGGACGCCAGAAGAACTCCTGGCAGCCTTTCCTGATGGAGCAAATACCACATGCAAGGCAGGCAATGTTGAGATGAAAGCAGGTGATGCCGGGAAACTGCTTAAAGCAAGTGACTTCCCCTTCAGAAGCGCAAAACAGGTAGCAGACGTAATCGTTGAGAGAGCAGGGCTGTAAGCCCTGTTCTTCTAATCTATTTCACAGCTACGATCTTTACGATATCCCCACTCTTCAACTCGTATTTATCGCCAAGCCTCATCCTGGTGCGCGCATCCACAGCATATAGAAATCCCTTGCCTATATCGGTATGGACCATGAAAGCCAGGTCCTTCGGGGTACTTCCTCTCTTTAACAGGAAGGCATCTGGAAGTATCCTTCCGCTCTTATCCGTGAACCTGTTCTCATCCTCTACAGGATAAACGATTATAAGATCAAGAAGTCTGAATACTGTTTCATCAACACATCTCTGGATGCCTGTTCCGTTATTTTTCTTAATAAGGGCACGTATTTTCAAAAGCGCTTCTCTCTGTGCATCTGAGAGGTCTGGCGAATCAATAAAATCATCATCTCCAGGTATATATCTTATCGCCCCGCTTTTATCAGCAAGACGCAGCGCAACTTCGGCTGCGGCGCTGACAGGGATTGCGCTGGCTTTTACAAGGCGCTCGATATTCTGCTGTGGAGCCATATCTATCTTATTTGCTGCAATGATGAGGGGTTTGCTCTCAGCCCTGAGCATATCCGAAAGCTCAGTGATCTGCTCATCAGTCCATACGTGAGGCTTATCGCGGGGCAATTTCAGTTTCGCAAGCGCTGTTCTCACATGGGACTCTTTAATCCCTGCGCCCTCAAGCTGCCCTGCGATTGTCTCCTCAAGCCTGAGCCCCTCTGCCTGGATTTTACGTGATAGCCTCTCCCAATTGCGCTTCAGGATCCCGAAGATCCACATTGTTATTTCGTGCTCCAGGAATTTTATATCCTCAAGCGGGTCATGTGAACCCACAGGTACGGGATTTCCCTCGATATCTGTTCCGCCTGATGTGTCTATTACATGTATTATCGCCTTTGCCTGCCTCAGGTTATCAAGGAAGGCATTCCCAAGCCCGCGCCCCTTATGGGCCTCAGGGACAAGCCCTGCCACATCTATCATTCCTATGGGCACAAACCGCACGCCATCCCTGCAGTTCCCGCATTTGAGGTTCAATTCCATGCATGGACAGGTCGTTCTTATATACGCCACGCCATGATTTGCATCGATAGTGGTGAACGGATAATTTGCAATCTCAACATTCGCTAAAGTGGCGGCTTTAAAAAATGTTGATTTTCCTGAATTTGGTTTTCCTGCAAGTGCTATTGAGACGGCCATGCTCTTAATACAGTTCCTGTGGACTTAATTCTTACTAAGATATTGCTAACAATATTATTTTGTTTTATACTGTTACATAAAAAATGCACATACGTAAAAAAGTTTAATGTATATGAAAGGATAAAGCAATTTAATAAACTATAGTTACCCTTAGTGCAAGTTATAGCTTAATCTGAACTCCGGCTTTTGATGATTTCACTATAAGATAGTTAATGAATGCTGAGCATGATACTAGCATAAACTTCGCATCCTCGAAGTCCAAATTAGGCTCATCCATTAGAGCATGGCGAATCCCATCTGATTTATTTGTGTAACCATATAATTTACTAAACGCAATTCCTAAATCAGGATGCATAGGATGTATCTTCATTTTTTTCCCTTTTTTTATTGTTTCTATGGCCAGTGTTAATGTTGCATTTTTATTGTTCGCTATTAACTTGCAAATTGCCTCTACAGCACTAATAGATTCTTTAATAGAATTCCTATAATCAGGAGATTTTTTATCAGACAGGAGTTCCAATGCACGATTTATATGTTGCTGAACTGGAGATATAGACGCATGTAGGGCTTCTTCTATTTCAGCTATCTCGTTTTCGCTTGTTATCTGTACAATCTTTCCTCCGACAAAACGATATGCAGATGATTCTTCCATTAAAATAGAATTACAAAGTCCCATAAATTTCAAGTTTTCTGAATCATTTTTATTAGAATAATTATTAACAATAAATTCTATAAAATTATAAACTTCATACCATTCGCATTTAAAGAAAGACTCTCTGATATATTTATAAGTCTGTGGCCAATAATCGTCCATAGTATCTACCGGTCGCTTATAGTAATCATGCCATAAATTGTTTAATAATATAACAATATTATAATTAGGATAAATTCGAGGTATATAAGAAATCCAGGATGGCCTCTTAGTCCCTGCTTTATTCCAATAGATAATAGTTAAGGCGTTCCACAGCTTATTACGCAAATCATCATCTATAGATTCAACTTGTATAATCTTCTTAACTGGCGTGATGCCTTTTCTATGGGAAAACAATTCCATACAATCACCGCTTTCAAATCTAATGGCTTTAATTTATAAAACAGCCGTATATGCAATCGCTTCCTTATCAAGTTTGTGATAGCGGTGAGACCATCCGCCAATTCACTCAAACAACCTCTAGATTAACTCTTTTGCATACAA
>DYGR01000083.1 GCA_020724545.1 Candidatus Methanoperedens nitratireducens | reverse complement strand
ATTGTTGCTATTATCAAAGAGTTTTGAGTTACCATTTAATTTGAAGTGGATACCAGGATCAGATGGTGCGATGGGCATAAGGGCCATAAAAGAGCGGGGCGGGACAACGATCGTGCAGGATGAGGGAACATCAGAGTTTTTCGGGATGCCGCAGGCAGCTATTGCAACAGGTGCGGTGGACTTTATTCTGCCGCTTCAGGACATAGCCCATGCAATAGAGACGCTCATCAGGGAGGGATAACCTTGAGGAGCAGAATAAGCTTATGGTCAAGCTGCATTATGCGCTTGGTTTATATATATATATATACGCTCCTTAGCTCAAAGTTTTTTCGGGCCGGTAAACATGGAGTCTGGTAATTTTCAGAAAGCACCTGAGATCACAGCAGCCTTCCCCGTGGCTGAGAGGCGAAAAGACAGGACAAAGAAATATCACATGAGTTATAGGGAGTACAGGAATGGACGAGGCTAACATAAAATCGGAACGATCAACAGATCTTCGCAGGAGAGCAGAGGAGATACTGCAAGGGAAAAACGAGTACTTAAAAGAGCTATCGGCGCAGGATATTCAGGGCATTATCCACGAACTCAGGGTGCACCAGATCGAACTTGAGATGCAGAACGAGGAGCTAAGACGAGCGCAGAAGGAGCTTGAGGAATCACGCAACAGGTACTCTGATCTGTATGATTTTGCACCCGCAGGTTATTTTATTTTTGATAAAAACGGGCTTATCCTGGAGGTAAATCTTACAGGCGCACGTATGTTATATGTGGAAAGAAGCCTTTTAATAAAACAGCCATTTTATCTTTATGTTACCACGGGGAGCAGGGATATATTCTATTCGCACCTGCGGAAGGTTTTTAGAGCCGGAACAAGACATACCTGCGAAATTGAACTTATTGATAAGATTGGTAATCAATTCGATGCCAGGCTTGAGAGCATAGCAATGCAGGACAGCGAAGGTAAGATCAACCAGTGCAGGACGGCAGTAATCGATATCACTAAGCGAAAGCGTGCTGAAGAGGCGCTGCGCAGGGCGCATGATGAGCTGGAGATGCGGGTTCGGGAGCGCACGGCAGAGCTGGCACGCGCCAACGAGGCGCTTAAGGCTGAGATACAGGAGCGAAAGCGGGCTGAGGAGGAACTGCGGCGCTCAAACGCAGAGTTAGAGCAGTTCGCATACGTGGCATCCCACGACCTCCAGGAGCCGCTTCGCATGATATCAGGCTTTACGAAACTTCTTGAACGGCGCTACAGGGGCAGGCTGGATAAGAGCGCGGATGAGTTCATCACATACATCGTGGACGGGACAACCAGAATGCAGAGGATGATCGAGGATCTGCTTGTGTATTCAAGAGTCGGCACGCGCGGCAGGCCGTTTGAGCTAACCAGCATGGAGGATGTTTTTGATCAGGCAGTAACCAACATCATGACGGCTATTGAGAAGAATGGCGCCACAGTGACCCACGATCCTCTTCCCACTGTTATGGCCGATGCCACACAGATGACTCAGTTGTTCCAGAACCTGATAAGCAATGGCATCAAGTTCAGAAGAGAAGAGCCGCCGCAGGTTCATATCTCAGCCGAAAAGAAAGGAAGTGAATGGGTCTTCTCTGTGCGGGATAACGGGATAGGCATAGCCCCGCATTTCATGGAACATCTTTTCCAGTTATTTCAGCGCGAGTACACCGCAACCGAGTACCCCGGCACAGGTATAGGACTTGCGATCTGCAAGAAGATAGTGGAGCGCCACGGTGGCAGGATATGGGCTGAATCTGAGCCCGAAAAAGGTTCGACGTTCTATTTTACGATACCGGTGAGTGAATGAAATGATTACCATGTCCTGCATCTCAGACCTGGTATGCGATAGATATCAAAAAATCAGAATCAAGGACAGTCACAGATTCAACCTCTCCAATCTGGTACTGGTGGAGTGCCTTATCTCAAGTACAGCTTTTTCAAATTCATCATCGTCTTTTAATACGCCTATAAATTCGCTCAGACGTTTTTTCCTGAGGGGTGAAGTGATGCGTTTTATAAGATCGGTAAAGCTCTCTCCTTCTTTTTTAAGTTCAGCCAGCGCTTCATAGGCTTCTTCTGAAATGGTGAGTGTTTTATGTGCCATAGGATTCAATGTATTCATACGTGTGTATTTATAGTTTCTATATTTTCAGGCATATTTTGCCTAAAGATTTAAATCATATAAGCGTATAGCTGTTGATATGCCAAAAACACCGGAGAGGCATCTTTACTCTGAAACAGCGCAGGTACAGGACATCTACACTACAAAGATAGAGCGATTACCCCCTTCAGTAAAACTGGTCTTCAAGGTGCTTGAGTACAGGGGACTTATGACCCAGAAAGAGCTTGTTTCTGAGAGTCTTCTTCCCCCGCGCACGGTGCGGTATGCCCTGAGCAGGTTGAAAAAAGAAGGCATACTTGAGGAGCGTCTCTATTATAAGGATGCGCGCCAGTGCCTCTATGGCGTAAGAAGCCCACAGCATGATGAGTTAATATCAAACTTTGCATGCGGGGTAATATAGTTTAATTTATATGTATTTCAATTTCGA
Organism: Candidatus Methanoperedens nitratireducens; assembly: GCA_020724545.1. GTDB lineage: Archaea > Halobacteriota > Methanosarcinia > Methanosarcinales > Methanoperedenaceae > Methanoperedens > Methanoperedens nitroreducens_B. The sequence goes on along the minus strand of DYGR01000083.1, from coordinate 3,796 downwards.
TCTGGGCATCTTTTTTACTGACCAATCAGTTAGATTTATATACAATGAGATTATCTTAGATTTAGATGAGCAGGTAAACTTATTTTTAATACTAACCCCCACTCCCCAACCTGCTCATCTTATATTCAGAAATCAAACAACGAGCGCTGGGATTTAGCTTCTTTCTTAACTTTGACCTCTGGTTCTTCCTCTTTATCTTCCCCACTAACCCGTGATTTCTGTATCCTGGCCCCAAATCCACCGAATAACTCTATCTCATGCTCTGTCTCTTTTTCTATAAGGGACTGTGCCTCATTGTATATCTTCTGAACCTTTTTTGTCACAGATTTTGATTCTATCAGGAATGCAATTTCCTCAGGCTCAAGGGTAAGCAGGGCCGCAACTGAAGGTGCGTACTTATCATCCTTCATCATCATCCTGAAAAAAGGCAGCAAATGTGAACGGGCATAGCTCATTGATACATGACAGTAGGCTCCGATTTTTTTTGCCGTCAAATCGCGTATGCTCCTTGTGCCCTTTGTCTGCCCGAGCTTTTTCCATAAAGAAGGAGGCTGGAACTTTACGAATCCTGTATAACGGCGGGAGCGCGCGGCTACAATACCCGCAGTCATCATAACGCCTGCATACCTCCACATGTTGTAATTCTGTCTTCTTCTGACCCTGCCTAAAAAGAGAGATGCCCTGGAGAGATTACGGTACCCTTCCTCAAGGTCATCTGCCTGAGTGTATTCAAGGGGGAGGTTCTCATCCACCCAGTGAATAAAGTCCTCAGGGTTCTCATCAAGATTAAAAGTAGCCTCATGGGCCTTGATGATATCCACTCCTTTGAAGATCTTTGCCATTACCTTGAAGATGCTCTCTTTAGTATCCCTCTCACCTGTAATGATATCATCAGGCTCGACCCTTGATCTTCCCTGTGCCACAGCCTGCAGGTCGTTTATTGCACTTCGCAGATCACCGTTTGCATTCCCGGCGATCTTCTCAAGAATAGCAGGTCCGCATGTTACGCCTTCTGCTTCAGTAATTCTTCTTAATACCGGGATCATAGAGCGCCACATTACAGCATTGAACTGGATGGGTTTGCATGCACCCCGAAGCCCTGCTGACATATCATAGAGTTCATTTGCAATAAGAATAATCGGCTGGCCTGTTTCCTTTATCAGTCCAATAATCGCTCTCTCCCCTCCCCTGTCTGCATTGCCGTGGATGTTATCCGCCTCATCCAGTATAATAAGCCTTCTCATACCGCCCAGTGTACTCATCTGAGAAGCAGAACCGGCTACTCTTTCAATTATTGCAGCCGTGCGCTGGTCACTTGCATTTAACTCGATCACTTCCCATCCCATCTCGTTTGCAAGTGCATGGGCTGCTGTAGTCTTGCCTGTACCCGCTCTTCCATACAGAACAACCGCCCTGTCCCTGGGGATTCCCTGCCTCCAGCTCTGTGCCCAGAGCCTGAGTTCCTCTATCGCCTTGTTATGGCCTGCTACCTGGGAAAGTGCCCGGGGGCGGTATTTCTCTGTCCAGTCAAGTGATGTCATGATTGTGGTTTTATAAACTGTACTCCTTAAATACGTATCTTTTCATTAGGCTCGTGATGAGACTTAACATGGTCCAGCTTTTTACCAACTCTGCTGTGATGATGTCCAATCTTTTCATTCCAATCCTTGCGCATGAATTTGGCGCTTCAGGGGTTGAGATCGGTATAATCGGGGCAGCTTATGGGGGAGCACTTTTTCTTTCAACGTATTTCTTCAGCAGGGCAGCAGATCTATTCCCTCCAAAGACGCTTTTGTATGCAGGCTTTTTAAGTGCTTCTGTAACTTTTTTTCTCCAGATGTTCGCATACGATCCCTTCAGTCTTGGTGTAATACGGGCATTAGCCGGGTTCAGTGCAGGGATATATCCTGCTGTGCTTGTGCTTTATGTATATAACTTAAAGCGGAGTATCGGGAAGTTCAGTTCGTTCATGCCCCTGGGCTGGGCTGTGGGGAACCTATTAGCCGGGATCATCGCTGTTTACTGGCAGATATTTGCTATTGCATCGCTACTGTTCGCCTCATCGTTTTTGATCACATTAACACTGCCTGATACAGAGGTGCATACGAGAAAGAAAGTAGATTACTTCTCCCGCGATATCCTGAAAAAAAACTGGGATATATATTTCTCATTCTTTCTGCGCCAGATCGGAGCAAATAACGTCTGGATAATCTTTCCCTTATATCTTGCAAGCCTTGGGGCAGATAAACTGTGGATCGGAATAATATATATGCTAAATCCTGCCCTTCAGTTTCTCATTATGAGGCGGCTTGATAGATACAACACTGTCCGTCTGATCCATGCAGGAGATCTGCTCTCAGCCGTGGCATTTATATCACTCATACCATTAACGATATACTACCAGGCTATCCCTGGAATGGTACTGATCGCTTTTTCCTATTCATGCCTCTATGTAGGTTCTGTCCGCCTGCTTATTGATACAAATGAAGAAAAAGGCACAGCATCCGGGTTGCTTAATTCAGCGATCGCATTTTCAACAATAATCGGTTCCCTCCTGGGGGGAACCATATTAGAATATTACGGTTTTCAGGGAGTGATGGCAATTGGGGCTTTTTTTGCTGTGCTGGGCTATGCAGTCATCCGTTTTAAAAGCTCAGGCATATCTCAAAGAAGTTATTGAGCAGGTCATTTCCGCGCTCTGTATGCGAGACCTCTGGATGCCACTGCACGCCATATAGCGGTTTTATCTTATGCTTCATTGCTTCGATCTCACATATCTTTGAACGTGCCAGTCTTACGAAATCAGGAGGAAGGGAGGATACTTCATCTGCATGTGATGCCCACACTTTTGTTTTCGGACCCAGGCCTTTCAGGATATCATCTTCCTCAAGTATCTCTATCTCTACCGCAGCATAGCCTCCCGCAGCTCCAGTCCTCACCGCACCGCCGTATGCCTGCGCTATCATCTGGTGCCCGAGACAGATGCCCAGAACAGGCAGATCGAGCTCCTTTACGTATAAACTGCAATTACCTGAGCGCTCAAGCGCAGGCCCGCCGCTTAATATAAGTCCATCTGGCTCTCTTGATAGTATCTCCTCTATGGAAGAGGTGTTTTTCATCAGCTCTACTTTCTGGTCTAAATCCCGCACAGCGCGGTGTATCAGGTGGCAGAACTGGCCATAATTGTTAATTACTATGATCTTTACCATTTTTGTTGATGTTATTTTTAAATATTATTTTGATATATCCGGAATCTCTGCAAGCTTAAATCCTGCAATACCCATTATAATGACAAAGATAAGCAAAGCAGCGGTGTAGCCGTAACCTGCTGATGCAGGCATGATGAGCTGTGCTGCAATAATCAGGATAATAAATACCGCTACAGAAGCAACTGCTGTTATGATCTCAAGATACATCTTCTTCATAATGCGCTATACTATGAGTACAATAAGTTAAAGATTTGCCAGAGCTATAATGCATCATAGAGCTATATATGCCAAAAGCTATGTCAATCACCCCTCCCTTTCGGGAGGGGCTTGTTCCGTGAGGAGCAAGGGTAACAGGTTGACCAGGAGGCATTAAAAAATGCAGAAGTTAGGAGAAAGAAATACATACACACCTACGGATATTCCGCACGTTCGCGGCAACTGTGATCCAGTATTAAACGTACCTGAAAGGGTCAGTGTAGCAGAGGGGAATGTGGTAACTTCTACATACGGATACATCACGAAGAACAATAGGATTTCGCTTGGACTGGCTAAATCACATATCAACGATGCTTTTGTAATAGCAGGAG
>DYGR01000025.1 GCA_020724545.1 Candidatus Methanoperedens nitratireducens | reverse complement strand
CAAGGGTATACCAATCTGCGATTGGTAGGAACACAGTTCCTTCCAGCTTTGGTCTTACAGCAAAAGGGCTGCCGAAGGCGCCCGCATGTTGCGAAGAGACGCAGTCTCTCGACCAGAGACAGAGCGGATCGCCCGTTAAACCAGTAGCGACTGTAACTGAGGCCATGGATGATGTAATCCGAAGCAGTGAAGATGAGAATCATGGAGAGGTTATATGAACACTGGAATCTCCCGGCAAGAGCCGTGGAGAGGTCTCAACTTTTGAGTAAAAATAAACCATACCAAGTAGACCACTAAAAATTAAAATACCAATGAGACCTATTAATCTTAAGATGAATTTTTGCATTTTAGTAAGTTATTTCTTTTTATTCATGCTAATTGTCTCCTTAAAATTGTTTCGCCTTCTCCATTTCTTTTTTATAGTATCTAATCATAATAATGATATCAGAATGTATGGGTGGGAAAGATTAAAGGCAATTCCAATTTACAAATACGGTCAGTTTATATTGTTCGGAGGCCTTATGTACATCGCAATATAAGCCATGCATCAAATATCCCCGACCCACATCGCCCGGTGCGCGCAGCTCGCAATGTTGCTTGAGGTTTCTGCAACGCCAAAGCCAGGCAATATCGATAGAGACCATAATTACACAGATACCCGCTTTGAGCATTTCCTGGCAAGCGCAGTGAGCGTGTATCCTGTGCTCGAGAAGGCCGCAAGCTCAAAATCCGGTGTTGGACTGCTCATCCGTGAAGCAGTTATCGAAAGCAGCCGCTGGCAGAACGGCGGCAATACTCATTTCGGGGCATTCATACTGCTCATCCCGCTTGTAATGGCGTCTGGAAAATGTAACAATAAAGAAGATCTAAAAGCTCAGGCTCAAAAGGTTGTAAGAGAGACCACAGTTGAGGATGCTGTCGAATTATATAGAGCGTTCTCAGAGGCAAAGGTGAAAGTTAAACCTGTGGAAGATCTTGACCTTGGTGATACTGCATCCATTTATAAGATACGTGAGCGGGGACTGACCCTTTTTGATCTGATGGAGGTCTCCAGCAGCTATGATATGATCGCAGAGGAGTGGATAAACGGCTTCCAGAAAACCTTTAAGTGCGCCGCATCGATCCATGATAAGATCAAAAGATACGGTATTAATGATGCTGTAGTGCTCACGTTCATGGAACTTCTATCCTGCAATAAAGATACCTTTATCCAGACAAAGTTTGATAGCAAAAAAGCAGAAGAGGTCTCCATGAAGGCAAAAGATATCCTGAAAAAAGGCGATATCGATGATATAAGGGATGAGATACATTCTTTTGATGAGGAATTATTAAAAGAAGGCATCAACCCCGGTTCAACTGCAGACATAATCATTGCAGGATTATTTGTATCACTGTTTGAGGGGATGAGATTTTGATCGATATCGAGGAATTCGGGATACATGAGGGGATATCTGAGATCATTCTTACTACCCTCTCACAGGATGGTGTGCCCAATGCTGCGCCGATTGGTCTGCATAGAAGAGGGAGCAGACTTTTTGCCAGGATTTATAACTCAAAGACACTGGATAACATACTGAACAGGCCCACGGCAGCGGCGAATATCGTGGATGATCCAGTTTTATTCGTGCAGTCTTCGCTCTCAGATCTTGAGCCCGAAAGATTTGAGCTCATTGAAGGTTTTTCAGTTCTGAAGGATGCCCTGGGATGGATCGTGTTTGATTGCAGATATAAAAAAGGCACGAATATGACGGTTGTGGAGCTATCACCCATAAGAGGAAAGATAAACCGCACAACTATAAAGCCAGTGTATCGAGGCTTCAATGCAGTTATAGAGGCTGCAATTCACGCTACAAGATATGTGGTTTTAAAAGAACAGAAATACCTCGATTGTATCGGGTATTACAATACTGTTGTCCAGAAATGCGGCGGGACGCGGGAGAAGGAAGCTATGAGGTTGCTCTATGGGCTTATTGAATATGGATATTCAGAATCTAGGTCAAGTGATAGCCCTATCCATGATTTTTAGTCCAGCCCTCTCAAGTTTCCATAAGCTGCATGTCATGAGCGATTGATTACATAACTCAAGAGGTCTCCCTGATACTTTAGATATTAACTGTAAACGTCCATCATTGCGACCGTCTCTCATTACTATAATCGCATCCTCTTTAGAGATCTCTTTAGCATAACCTGTTTGAATCAACGCTTCTGCAAGTTCATCCAGGAATATTGCATAGCTCAGATCTTTTTTATGTAAATGATAACACATCCGTGGGCCGGCAGCGACAATTCTGGCTGAATTAATCAAATGGTCGAAATTCTCTTTGGGAGCAAGGATGAAATCACCACGATACTTCTCCAATTTTTCAGTTAATTTTTTTCTTACGATATTTCTTACTAAAGGAATATTTAACAGTTTTATAGTGAAATCGATTCGTCTCATGTACTCAAAGATTTTTCCTGATGAGTATTTTTCAACTGTCAACATATTATGGCCTATTTCTTAAATTTCCGTAATTTATGTTCAATTTTATTAACCGCAGATGAACGCAGATAAACGCAGATACGATGCAGCAAATTTGCGTTCATCAGCGTTTATCTGCGGTTCTTTATTTAGACCCAGCCCATTGAATACCTCTTCTACAGGCGTGATTTTTTAAGGCTCTAATCTCTTCCAAAGAAGCTTCTCATCATTGGGTGCATCTCCATCATCTGCTGGCTGGCGATGTCCTCATACAGTCGATACATGATACTTACTGTCAGCAGTAAGCCTGTTCCGCCTGCGCCTCCCACTGTTCCGAGAAGACTGGCTACTAGCGTTAGCAGGCCAATGAATGCTCCTCCGATTATCGTCACTCTGGGGATATACCGCTGCATCACACGCTCAAGCGTGCCGCTACTTCTTCTATAGCCCGGTATCTGCATTCCTGATCTCTGTATCTTCTCAGCTACGCTCTTTGCACCCATGCCTGTTGTCTCGACCCAGAAGAGGGCAAATACAATACCGCCAATGATTAACATAGCAGCATCAGCCGCAACATGGAGTACGATCTGCCAGACCGCTGGCGACGCAACCCCAAGGCTTTCGAACTGGGCTGATACAAGGGAAGGTATCCAGTCATTAGGGCTGTTAATCGGGGAGAGATAATACATAAGACCGTTTACAGGTTGTGCATCTACATAATCCCCAAATATCGTAATGCCTCTGCTTGAGAGGATAAGTCCCATCATCTGAATATTTGCCTGGAGCGCCCGCACGAGGATCATGGGCAAGACACTGGCATATATCAGTTTCACAGGGAAACGGCCGCGTGCTCCTCTCACCGCAGCGTGAGCAAGCGGTATCTCGATCCGTGTGCTTTCCACATATACTACCATAAGGTAGATGAGTATCGTACTCAGAAGCGCCAGGATACCGCCTTTGATCAGTATGAAAAGCAGGCCTGAACTATCGAATCCTATTGAATCCAGGACACCGGATGACGGATTTAGAATGTGTATCCATTTCGGGATAAGTCCTTCAGGTAACGAATCACCATCAACATCTCTCCAGTTAAACATGCCTGTGACTATCTGCTGTGATACACCTGCAATAATGAACAATCCTACGCCAGAGCCTATGCCCCATTTGGAGACAACCTCATCCATGTACAGGATTAGTATGCCTCCAAGGCAGATCTGGATGAACAGTAGTAAGGTTATAACATTGACATTTACACCAAGCATAGCAGCAAGCCCTGCATCAGGCATAATAAAGCCGCCAAGGATCTGCGGCAGTGCCTCCAGAACTATCATCACAAAGACAAGAAGTTTCTGCAGTCCCTGGAAAATAGCCTGTTGATGCGGATCGCTCATGTCCATTTTAAGGACATTAGCTCCCACAAGTAACTGCAGTACTATTGATGCCGTTACTATCGGTCCTATTCCAAGAACCATGAGTGAGCCTGAAGCGCCTGCAAAGAATGCACGGTAAAGCTCAAAAAGATCAACCGAATTTTCATCAAGTCCGAATAGAGGTATGTTTGCCAGAACAAAATAGAGGATGAGAATGCCTATTGTCCATCCTAATTTTTTCTTAAAATGTACGTGACCCTCAGGTCGTGATACTGCAGGCAGACGATTCAATAGAGGTGCAAGACTTTCAAAAGCCATATTCTTTACTCGGGTTTAGACGCCCCCATTTTCTCAGCCGATTCTATCGTTTTTCCATCAGCTTCTTCGATCTTCTGCTTAGCAGTAGATGAGAACTCGCCGGCTGTAACAAAGAGAGCTTTTGTCACTTTTCCGCTGCCAAGCACTTTTTCAATGCCTATATTTGTAAGATCGATATGAAATGCATCATCCCTCTTCTGTGCAAATCCATCTGCTACCAGTTGTTCGATGGCCTCATCAATCTCACCTATATTGACTATGACCTTATCTTCAACCGTGGTTGAAGGTCTCTTGAATCCGTGTTTTCCAAAACTTAAACCTCGCTGCATTGCTCTAATACAGTGATGCTTACCAATTCCTGCATTTCCACGTCCACCGCGGCTACCTCCGCCTCTTCTGTTCTTGTGCGTACCGCCGCCGCATGTTCTTGATCCTCTGAATTTCTTTGTCTTTTGCTTCATTTAAGTTACCTCATCTTTTTCAGCAGGGAGTTTATTTCAGTTCCGTGGAATCCCAGGTCTCCCCCTTCCAGAAATGTTCTTTTGGTACCCCTGAGACCTTTTCTTGCAGGATGCAGCCTGAAGATAGGCTTTAGTTTAGGAACATCAGTTATCGATGCATTCGACTCACAAATTGCTTTTGCCAGTTCATCAAATGATTTGAATTTTGTGTTCTCACTCAGGTATTCTTCTGTCAATGGCTCTCTACCCTCAAGTTCGCCTCTGTTTTTCAGCATCTGCGCAAGGGTCTCCGGGTTAACAGTACCCCATGCAACATAATCCTTTGCCTTCTGAACCATACCCTTATAATTTGGTGTCTCAGGAATAATTACACAGTGGTTTATTCTATCAAGGTGCATCATGGTGAGAGTATCCTTTATATCCTGTCTTGTTTTTACCCCACCCCGAAGTCTTACTACTGCGTACATCTATTTCACCTTCATAGTAGTGGTTTTAATGAGTGCGTTAAATGTTGCTTTCGCAAAATTAATTGTTGTTCTCGTTTCACCCTTTGCTCTTGCCCATACATCTTTTATACCTGCGATCTCAAGTACTTTTTTAGCCGTTCCACCTGAGGCTAATCCGAGTCCCCGCGGAGCTGGTTTAAGCTCTACCTCTACGCTTCCTGAACTGCCTGTTACTTCAAATGGAACCGTATGTCCAAGACCGCAGCCGCATTCCCATGAACCGCAGCCCCTTTTAATACTTATGATATTCATTTTGGCATTGTCTATTGCTTTTCTGATTGCTATGCCCACCTGAACATCCTTGCCTTCTCCTAAACCGATAAATCCATCTCCATTACCTACTATTACAGCGGCTCTGAATTTGACTCTTCTCCCTGAGTCTGTCATTCTTTGAACCATGTTTATATCCAGAACCTCATCTTTTATATCCGGGATTAATGCATCCACTATTTGAGGCTCCCTTATCGGCAGTCCTGATTCAATGGCCTCACTCATCGTTGTTACCTGTCCCTCCTTGACAAGCTTACCTAACCTTGTCTGGGGGGCCCATTCTACTCTTTCCTCTTCGAATCCTCTGTCTCTCATGTCAGTCACCTAAATTCGCCTTGAATCTTTTGCTTAGCTGCCTCAAATTGCTCTCTTATGTTAGTTTTTCTATATCTATCTATGTGCTCACCCATAATCCTGTCTTCTGATGGGAATACCTCTGGATTATGAGGTATATCCAGCCCTGCATCCAGTGCTCCTTTTAGAGCGGCATATAATATACCGCCACCAGTTGCATGATATAGCCCCAGATCAAGTATTGCTTCTGTTTGTCCTGTTTTCTTCGCGCGGTATCCAAGTAATAATCCGGCCAGGTAGGCTGATGGAATATTTCCAGTCCCTACTGTATAATCATATTTTTTAAGCTCCCCGGTGGTCGCTGAAGCCAGGGTCACATCACCTTCCTTTGCAGGCAGTATCAACTGGATAGTTGTATGATTTAGACTTTTTCTAACCACAAGCCTGGGTTTTTTTGATATGAGCAGCTGCTTTCTTGCCCTGTAATCCGTTTTTCCTTCTCTTGCCCGCCTTAATTGTACCCTGTATCTTGGACCTGTCGCCATAATCAGACCTCCTTGCCTTTGAGCTGCTCTACATGAGCCTTCAGGTGAGCCCTGCTTCTAAATTCTCCACCTTTTGCTTTGAAGTATAATCTCCTGTATGTAGATACATCAATGGTATTATTATCTCTCAGTTCTCGAAGCTGTTTGCGCAATGCCCTGATCTTCTTCATCCACTGTTCTTTCCTCGGCCTGCGTGCGCCCTTTGCACCATTGCGCGAGCCGTGTCCTTTCCTGTGCCCGTAAGCACGTGCCTCATGAAGCTTGCGCGCTCTTACACGGCTTATTCCTATAATAGGCCTTTTGCCGATCTTATCTTCTTCTATCAATCTGTGGATATCCTCGCGTGTCAGGGCTGCAGCTATATCTTTTGAAGCCTCAGGATCCAGCCATACCCTGTGTACTCCTATATCCATCACCTCTGCAGCCAATCGTTTCTGGTTATGTAGATCTGTCATATGATTATACCTCCCTTACAGGATTTAAAATCCTCAATCCCAGCTCATCGGCTCGCTTCTGAATCAGTATTCGTTTCCTTGATCCCACGGTATGAGCGATTCTGGCTGCCTGTTTGCCCGCATCCATGGATTCAAGATCACCGGGATTATTCACGATCACTTCTTTAAATCCTGAGGGGTGAAGCCCCCTGACAAGTGCCGGACTCCCATATCCTGCTTCTACGAGTGCAGGTTTTCCTCTCACTGAATACCTCATCTTGTTATGAATACCATCTGGTCTTCTCCAGTAATCGGCAAGTTTCTTTTTCTTGTGGGAATCAGTCTGCCTGAAGGCTGGTTTTTTGCTTTTTTGTTTCTTTCTGATATCAAGAAGTCTCTTTGTCTCATCATCCAGAGTTATAGTAATCAATGGAACCTCTTTATTTTCTACCTGCTTCTCATCTTCCTCGTTCATGCTTCTCACCGCCCTGACCATTCGACCAGATATATTCCATCCTGGAACACCCTTGGATCAAACCTTTTTATCTTTGTAGCCTGCTGAATATTAGCTGCTGTCTGTCCCACATCCTCTTTGTTAATACCGTTAATAACCACCTGGTCTCCATTTATTGTGATCTTGGTATTACCCAGGATATTGGCTTTTCTTGGTTTCTTCTCACCAAGAAAATTACTTATTAATAGCTTATCTCCCTGTGTCTTTAGTTGAATTGGAAAATGTGAATAAACCATCTTCATCTTATACTCGAATCCTTTGGTTACTCCTGTGATCATATTCTTCAGGTGAGACTCAAACGTACCCAGCATTGCAAGCTTCTCTCTTCTTTGTTTATCAACTTCCACAATGACTTCAGAATCAGCTTTCCTGATCCTAATCCCTGGATACCAGAGTTCTCTCTGGAGTGATCCAAGTGGACCTGATATTGATACTTTTATATTATCGATAGTGACGTTCACGCCATGTGGAATCTCTATTGTTCTATTAGTCTCCATGATCTTCACCTAATAAACGTACGCGAGTAATTGCCCACCGATACCATGCTCTCTGGCTTCAGAGTGGGTCATAACACCGTCTGGTGTGGTTAAAATAATCGATCCAAAACCCCTTGCAGGCAAGAACCGCTTTTCCCATTTCTCAAATTCAATATATTTAACAGCATGTCGTGGTCTTATTACTCCGCATCTATTAATTTTTCCTTTAAGCTGTACTTTGAACAGGCCGGATTTTCCATCATCGATGAATTCAAATTCCCCTATATAGCCCTTATCCTTCATAACTTTTAGTACGCTTCCTGTAAGCTTTGAAGCAGGGCTAATCGTACATTCGGGTTTACCTGTATTCTCTGCATTTTTTATTGTTGATAACGCATCTGCTAGTGGATCTAATAACATTAAAATCACCTAAGTATATTTCTCAAAGCCCATGTTATATGCCATTTCCCGGAAGCACTGCCTGCAGAGGTATATGCCGTACTTTCGAACAAGCCCCTGTTTTCTGCCGCAGCGTTTACAGGTATTCGCACCTCTTCCGAATTTTTTCTTATTCTTCTCCATTAAATTACCTCCACGCCGTACTTCTCTTTTACAAAAGAGATTGCATCTTCCTTTGTCAACCTGTGGTTTTGCGGTATCTTATGCCTCTCGATCTTTCGCCTGCTTATCCTGTAGCCAGGTCTTTTAAGTGCCACGTTAATATCCATACCAAAGATTCCTATGGATGGGTCGTATTTCATTCCGGGAAAATCGGTATGTTCCTCAATACCAAATGAGAAATTGCCATTATCATCGAACTGGGATGCACTCAGTCTATTATCTACGATCTTCAAAGCAGTCTTAATGAACTCATTAGCCCGAGCGCCCCTTAGTGTCACCTTGCACCCGATCGGCTCTCTCTTCTTTATTGAGAATGCAGGTATAGTCCTCTTTGCCTGAGCCCTGACTGTTCTTTGTTTAACAATCGTCCCAAGCAGTTTCTCTGCATTCGTCAATCTCTCACCGCTTTCTCCTGTGCCAATATGTACGGTGATCTTATCGATTGAGGGTATTCTCATTGGATCCATCTAAATCACCTTGATCTCAGGCGCTGACTCACCTATAACGAATACATAACCTTCAATGGTCTCGAATTCCTTTTCGTTAGATAATACCACCGTATTTGTTCCTGAGCCTCTGACCTTGCGGATTTGTTTTATCTTTCCGATTTCTCCTGAATGTTCGCCTCCAACAATCATGGCAAGGTTGCCGGGTTTATATGGTATATGCTTTATGATCTTCCGATCTGGTAAAGATAAGATGACTGTATCAAAGGTCTTATAATCGTTGGATGCAAGTATATTGCTTCCATCATGCAGATTAAGCTGTACCGCTCCTTTTTTCATGATTGTTTTATTGTTGATCCTGCATAACTTGACTGCATCAGGGCTCTCTTTATACAGTTTAAACCTGTTATTCGCATCTAACAGGACACGGTAATGCTCATTAAGTGCAGGAAGTGATACTATATCGAAAAGACCGGTTGTATATTTATAGTCCTTTCTGGCTACGCCATCAACGAGAATACCCCCTTCGTTGATTATTCTTTTAGCTTCCCTTGCGTTATTCGCAATTTTAAGCATATCCCTGACAACTATAAGTAATGGAATTCCCGTTTCCTTTGAATGAGCACCAGCATATGTGCCAACTACCCATGCATGGGTCTTTCTTGTGATCGGCCAGAATGTTGGAGATGCTACTCTTTTTTGATGTCTTCCCATTTAATCACCCAGGCGCCTCTCGTCTTTGAGTTCTAATTTAGTTATAGTTACTTTGGAGGGATAGATCGGTCTTGGTACCTCAGTGCCATCTGCTTTAGATACTGTAACACCGTCAACAGCAATTGTCATTTTCTGAAGATCAACTGCCGCAACCTTGCCCTCCGTACCTTTATAGTCTCCGCGCAATACCCTGACAGTATCGCCTGCCCGTACCGGCAAACTCTTTACTCCGTGTTTTTCTCTAAGCTCGCTGCTTAGCATAGAGCCCATGAATTTATGCCTTGTATGAAGCGGCGCCTGATATCTGGATTTTCTCTGTTTTCTTGGCTGTGATGATGTCATAACTCACCTACACTATAATTGAGGCTGCAGACGCTATTTTTGAATACCGCTCAGCAGCTTCCCTGGCAACTGGTCCTTTTATCTCCGTACCTTTCGGTACACCTTCGTCATCAACGATCACGCAGGCATTATCCTCAAATGAGACCCGCAATCCATCAGGCCGCCTGAATTCCTTTTTCTGGCGTATTATAACAGCTTTGAACATCTGCTTTCTCATCTCAGGCGTTCCTTTCTTAACACTTACGATAAGGGTATCTCCAACACCGGCTCTGGGATGTCTGTTCTTGACACCACGATATCTTAATACCGAGATTACCTCGACCACACGTGCACCTGTATTATCTGCGCATTCCATTCGAGCTGCTGCATTTATCGAGCGCGGGATTTTAGCCTTCATTCCCCTCATAAAGCGACACCTCGCTTTATGAGGTAGAGGGTATGCGAAGCATACCCTTCTTTTGATAAAACTTTCCTAAAGTTTTTCATAAAGCGACACCTCGCTTTATGCGGTCTAGGGGTATGGTCTTGCGACCATACCCCTTCGTTTGATAAACCTTTATCAAAGTCCCACCTCTACTACAACATACGATTTTGTCTTGCTGAGCGGCCTGCATTCGGCTACAGTCACATTATCGCCCTCTCCAGCATTTATGCACGGCGGATTATGGGCATGTACCTTGGTCTTTCTCTTCTCATATCGCTCATATTTTGCAATCTTTTTCTCAAATGATTTCTGCACTACCACTGTTTTATCCATTTTGTCGCTGACAACGATTCCGCTGATAACCTGTCCTCTTACAGGCAGCACTCCATGGAACGGACAGTTTGGATCCGTACATTCTTTTTTTGGTGGCTGAACATCCAGCCCAACATCACGCGTCATTATGAATACCTCTTTTATCTCCTGAATTTCTTCCTGAACTTTGTCTGAATTCTATTTTCGGGCTGTGAGAGCAATAATCTTCCATCTACCTTAATTTTTAACGGCAAGTAACGTTTGCCGTTAGAAGATGGAATCGTAAATATGAAAGATGAGGAGGATTTTGGAATCTCCTTCTCCTCTGCATCGGTTTCTATGACCAGTATATTTTTAGTCTCATCGATTATTCGTCCATCTAATCCTATGAGTGATCTATTTGTGCTGTCCACTACCTGGATATCAAGACCTATGAGTTCATGGTGTATGATATTCTGTGGTGTCAGCTTCATTATTATTTTAACTCCTTCTGGATTGTTTTTATCCTGGCGATTGTTCTTCTGATCTCTCTGATTCTGCCCGGGTTCTCAGGGGCACCGCCTGCTGATGCAACAGCACGCTCGCGGATTAACTCCAGTTTGAGTTTATCCAGTTCCTCCTGCTGTTCGGTAGAGTTCATTTTTCTGATCTCATCATTACGCAGTATAGCCATCAGCTCTCCTCCTTCTTATGTATGCGTGATGCAGGATGCCAGTAGTTATATTCCGGGTGTTTATGTTCCAGGATATTGTCATGCATCCTCTCTTCAACATCAGTATTCTGGACATGAGGTTCCTGTACCTCTGAGGATTCAGGCGTTGCCTGTTCTGATGCTATAGCTTCGGGTTTCGCTTCCACTGGTGCCTTTGGCATCTCAGGCTTTGTTTGCGCCGTAGCTTCGGCTTTAACTAGTTCCTCAATACCTGCCTGTTTTGCCTGTTTTGCCTCTTTTATGCCCTCAGGGACCTTTTCAGTCTTAAACCTGCCTGGAAGTTTAATAGTGGGCGGGACTATTCGCACACGGCATCCGATTACACCTAATTTTTTAATCGCAACAGCAAACCCTTTATCTACCAGTTCCATTGCCGGGTTACCTGCATGGAGTATATTCCCTGCAACGAATTTTTCAGTCCTTTTTCTTGGACCTGTTAGTTTGCCAGAGATATCTATCTCACATCCGAGCGCACCAGCCTCCATTATTCTGCGAAGCATGTTGTGGCCTGCTTTCCTGAAGTAAAGTCCGCGTTCTATTGCCGCAGCAAGCCGTGAGGCCATCATCTGTGCATTCAGTTCAGGAACTTTTACCTCCTGAACATCGATCTGAGGATTATCAATACGGAAAATTGATTCAAGGTCGTGGGTAAGTCTGTGTATCGTCTTACCGCCTTTCCCGATAATCATACCTGGTTTTTCGGCAAATATTGTAACCTGCGTACCCATCGGTGTCCTGTTAATGCTCATGCCGCCATAGCCTGCTCTCTCTAACTGCTTGGAGAAGTATTCTGCTATCTGTGCTCTGTCAAGTCCGCTCTTGACGAATTTTTTCTCAACTCCCATTACTGTCCCTCCAGTATCATTTCAATACTAACCGTCTCATGACTCTTTGGTGTTGCTCTGCCCTGTGCTCTTGGGAATGCTCCTCTGAAGGTATGGCCTTTATTTGTAGTAATATGTGAGATCCTCATGCCCTCAGAATCAAGGCCTTTATATCTGGCATTATTCTCGGCATTCTGTAATACCCTGAGAAATTCCCTGGCTGCCTTCTGCGGGTACCTTCCAGCACACATACCTCTTTTATGTGGAACGTTTCTTCTGTATCTTTTATAAGGTACAGCCTGCTTCAGCACAGCCACATCCCCAAGGAATCCTCTTGCAGCATCTACTGTCATACCTCTTATTGCTGATGATATCTCATGCGCATGTTTTCTTGATATATGAAGCTCTTTACCGATCGCCTTTGAGGTTTTCTCAGGATCAGGTCCAATTGAGTAGTTTAATTTCATGTGTATCACTTCAGTGGAATGAATTTGCTTGATCTTGTGGCTCCTACACCTGCCGCACCATGGGAGACTCTCTTACGTGTCATGACGAACTCTCCGAAGTAATGACCTAACATCTCAGGTATCATCTCTATCGGGGTAAACTCCTTACCACTATGGATAGCGATCTTCATACCCAGCATCTCAGGCAGGACTATCATATCCCGCAGATGTGTCCTGATATTCGGATCACTGGATCTAACTTTATGTAATAATTTTTTATGTTGTTCAGAGAATCCCCGCTGTATAGTACGGCGCTGCCTTGCAGGTACAAGCAGTGCGAACTCCTCAAGACTTAACCTTTTGAGCTCCTCTAACGACTTCCCATGATATGTGAATTCGCCTTTTCTTTTGGGTAATTTTGATAATGTTTTCTTTGCCATATACTGCTCACTTCCTTCCTGTCCTTCTTGAAGCTATTGAACCGACTTTCCGGCCTGGTGGTGTGCCTCGTGACACGGTCTTGGGCCTGCCTGGATGCTGCTGTCCGCCACCTCCAAAGGGATGGTCAACAACATTCATAGCCACACCCCTGGATCTGGGCCATTTTGTTGCTCTCACTCTCATCCTGTGGAATTTTTTACCAGCTTTAATAAAAGGTTTCTCTGTACGTCCGCCTCCTGCGACTACGCCGATAGTAGCTCTGCATCTGGGATTGAGCCATTTCATCTCTCCGCTTGGGAGCTGGACCACGGTCTTACTCACGTCGTGCGCTATAAGGATCCCGTACATTCCCGATGCCCTTGCAAATTTCCCGCCATCGCCGGGCTGGGATTCTATATTGCATATGGGTACACCCTCTGGTATCTCTGCCAGGGTCAGTATATTGCCTGGCTCTACAGGCGCAGAGACACCACACTGTATGATCTGATCCACTTCCACACCTTCAGGTACAAGCACAAGCCTCTCCTCTTCATTACTGAACGACACACGGGCAATAGGAGCAGATCGTGCAGTATCATGGATGATCTCAAGTATTTTTCCTGTGATAATTCCTTCCTGTACCTTTGGATGCTCAAGGTTTGCTTTAAATTTATGAGAAGGCGCCTTGTATGTCGGAGAACCTTTCCCCCTGCTTTGAGCAATAATTCTATGTCCCATTTTCTCACCTCAAAATATTCCTAGCCTTGAGGCCAATTCTGTCGCTGTATTTGACTCTCTGAATACTACCATGGCTTTTTTCTTTCCTTTGGATGTCAGCATTGTATTAACATACAACACCTTCACATTATAGAGTGCCTCAATCTCTTTTTTCACTGTATCTTTAGTATCATTAACACCAACTATGAACTGGAGAACATTATTTTTCTCAGCCTGTAGTGTTGCTTTTTCTGTAACATAAGGATGTATTATCATTGTATCGCCTCATCGAGTTTTGCAATAGCTGATTCTGTATAAATAATCAGGCGTCCAGCATATGTTCCAGGTGCCAGTAATTCAGCATTGAGCTGATCAGGGGTGACGATATCCACTCCTGCAAGGTTACGTGCCGCCCTGGCTATTCCCTTATCCTCCGAAGTCACAATTAGAATACTCTTAGCACGCTTGTACTTTCTACCGCGGCGCTTGCCTTTTCCTGCCCTTATTGTCTTATCTTTCGCCCTCAGGATATCATCCCATACCAGGGCTGCTTCCATGAATGATTTAACATCCTTTGTCTTTGTAATGGCTGCAAGATCATCAACTGCAACTAATGGTAATTGAGCCTGGAATTTGTGTCCTCTCTCTTTTACAAGCTGCTCATTGCCAGTCGCAGCTATTGCAGATTTGATGGCTTTTTTGCGCTCTCTATCATTTATTTTCTCTGTCCTGTCGGTCTCAGGTTTTGGAGGATGCGCCTGTCTTCCTTTGACTGCCTGGGGAATTCTGGCTGCGCGTCTGCTGTTCTTAAGTCTGGCAACCCTTGATACGCCGCGTCCGGGTCCCCAGCCTTCGGCTGAGGTTCTCATGCCTGCGTACATATGCGGGCCGTATGGCTGCTGGCGGTTCGCCTGGGCTGCAAGTACGGCTTTCTTGATAAGATCAGGACGGAGGGGCTCATCAAATATCCTTGATGTGATCTTTTTTATAGTGTTTCCAGATAAATCGATTATGTTTACTTCCATTAGAATCACCCTTGTTTTGATTCTGTACTTAAATACGTTATCTCTGGAGCAGGTAACTGTCTCTTTGACCTGATAGCAGGTCGTATGCGCACCAGTCTTTTAACATGGCCGGGTACACTTCCCTTGATAACCACATAATCATTTCTTACAACACCGTAATTTAAAAATCCACCCTCAGGCGTCACCGTTTTACCATCCTTGCCGATTTGCATTATCCTTTTATTGAACTCCGTTCTCTGGTGGTATCCTGTCTGTCCGAGCTGCGGGACTCTCCAGCTTACATGAGATGGATGCCACGGTCCCAGTGTTCCTATCTGTCGTACACTGCCTGCCCTTGAGTGTTTGGATTTCTGTAACTGTATGCCCCAGCGCTTTACCGGTCCCTGGGTCCCTTTACCTGTTGTTATGGCAAGAACATCTATAGTATCCCCGTTGCTGAACACATCGCTTATATTGATGGTCTTACCAAGAAGCGTCCTGGCATACTCAAAGCGCGCCTTTAAATCAGTGCCGCCAATGTTATTCTCCATAATCTCAGGTTTTTTCTTGGGAATGCCTGTCACTTTATCTGGCAATGTGTACATTATAATCCTCAAATCCTTCGCAACTCCATCATTGATGAGCTTATCAATCCTGGCTAATGAGGCAGAAAGGTCATTTTTCTTTGGAACCGTTACTGCACGGTTGAGTTCTTTATCCAGTTCGGTTGTCCATGCCTCTGCGATTGCATGAGCTCCATAAGTAGTATTATCATAAACCCGTATACCTGCAGCCCTCATTGGAGGAGCCTCCAGAATGGTTACTGGTATTGAAACTTCCATCCCTGCAGTTAAGCTGTTAGGGACATCATCTATCATAATGATGTGGGTCATACCTGCTTTATAACCAGCAAATCCTAATAGCTTCGGCTCTTTCTTCATAGGCCACGCTCTTACACGCGGGATTTCACTTCTTGCTCTTACACGCGGGCTGTATGCTATAGACCCGCGCCTTGGTCTGTGAGGATGTGACATTTTCTTTCTCCTTGATCAATAATGAATACTAATACGAGAGGTTTTTATACAAGTTGCAAACTCCAATGAACCCGGTACTATATCGTCTAAATGAGTTCACCAAACCAGCAGGTTTGCAGATATGTCTTCGCAAATAGATTTTGACTTACATGCTCTTGTGGGCATACGATAACCGCATTGGCCCAGCAGTTCATCAAATCCGACTGTGATCGACTTCAACTTGCGTTATATTAACGCTTCGTACTTTGTTTTATAAGTGATGTAGATGTATATAAATGCTTTGGGCGTATCAAAGGAAACCTAGATAAGTGAACAGAAAGATTGTTACTATATATGGAAAAGTGAGAGATGGGGGAAAAGTGAAAGAGCTTGGAATCGCCGATATACACACACATACTATGTATTCAGGTTTCTCTAAATATTCGTATATATCATTACCAGATTGTGTTACCAGTCCTGAGAAATCAGTCAGGGTCGCTGAAAAGCTGGGACTCGATATTCTCTGTGTAACAGATCATAACACGATTGAAGGTGCAATTAAGGCTAAGAAATACAATAATCAGCTCGTGGTAATCGGGGAGGAGATTCTATCAAAGGAAGGCGAAATAATAGGGTTGTTCCTTCAAGAACCTGTGAAGCCGGATATGAGCGCAGAGGAGACCATTGAACATATACACGAGCAAGATGGGATAGCCATTGCACCGCATCCCTTCAGTGTATCCTGTCCATGCGTAAATCAAAGAATACACACGTTAAGTTTTGATGGAATAGAGGTATTCAATGCACTGCACAGGGATGGATATTCAAATGCCATGGCGCTTGAAAATTGTAATGGATATGCGAAACTGGGTGGAAGCGATGCACATTCAAGTTTCATGATCGGGAACGGCTATTCTTTATTTAGTGGTTCCTCTCAGGAGGATCTGCGAACTGCCATAAAGAACAGACGAACATCCTATGGTGGAAGATTAACAACTCTTAAGGACTTGATTAATTACAGTATCCGTGTAGCGTTTGAATCCTCAAAGATTATCCTGCATTTTAATAATACAGAATGCCAGATATCTACCGGGGTATCCGGGATAAGCAATTCACGCAAGATGCTGTACCTGCTGGGTTCTATTTTATATGCATTCTCACCGCTGCCAGTGGCCTGCGCCCTTATCGGGGACAGGATTATAAAAAATAAAGGGCGCAGAATGTGGGGAAATAGGAAGTCGCAACTTCGTTTTTTAAAAACTCGAAGTATTACCTACGATGATGTGTAGTAGATCTGAGCATTATAATTCATTTAAACAACGCTCTGAGTTCCCAGAGCATTTTGGGATTCTTCTTAAACAGAATAAGCAATAAGGATGGTAATGCCATCTTGCTGGCATCCACCCCTTTAAGTGAGTATGCAAGCTTATTTAACTGTTCATCTGTAAGTTTAATAAGCAGGTTTTTAACCTGAAGGGACTTACTGAGCTCTTTTCCTATAGTGGCGCGCCATTTATCCTCGTATTCCTTTAAAGTATTAACAGAATAATCCCCTATTTCTTTTGATTTTATACAGACTTCTCCTGCCATTTTCCCTGCGTCCATTGCATTGGTAATGCCGCCACCAGTCAAAGGATCGGACTGCCTGGCTGCATCACCCACAAGCATAAGACCATCTGTAACTGTATGCTTTATCGGTCCGCTTACGGGTACGCCGCCGACTACCATTTCCACGATTTTAGCCTGAGGCATATGGCTCTCTATGAATTTCCGAAGGAGTGAAATTGCTCTTATGTTTCCAGATCTACTTCCAAGTATTCCCAATCCCACATTCGCAGTGTTTTTGCCTTTGGGGAATATCCATAGGTATCCACCCGGGGCATATATCTCCCCTATATAGAACCGATTATACTCATCTGTATCTACATTGGTGACTAAAAATTGCACACCAGTTTCAATATCAGCAGGTTCTAATGATGTGTCTATTCCACCCCAGCGTCCCACTTTGGATTCAATACCATCTGCTCCTATGACTATATCAGCCTTAATATTATAAGTCTCCCCCATATGCATGGCCTCGATCCCAGCAACTCTTCCATTTGATCTCAGTAATCCTGTCGCCCTTGTCTTCACCATGACCTCAGTACCTGCCATAGCGGCCATCTGGGCTAATGCGCGATCAAAGACCTTTCTCTCAAGCACGTAACCCACTTTCATGCTGGATGTATCCTCAGACATCTTAATCTCAGTCCCATCTGGAGCAATTAGCAAGGAACCTTTTACTTCTGCAGCTATCCATCTACTATCAGGTTCTATATGCTTTTTCAAGGCATCTTTCCCTACCCCTTCAGCGCATCTCACTGGATCCCCTATCTCCTGCCTTTTTTCAATAAGCAGGACATCCAGCCCTGCCTCAGCGCAGGTTTTTGCAGCTATCGAACCTGCCGGTCCTGCCCCCACAACGATCACATCATACCTGTCCCTCATTTAACCTCCAGTGCACCCACAGGGCATATCTTTGCACAGATACCGCAACTGGTACAGGTATTATCCACCTCTACCCAGGTCTCTATCAGCTCAAGCGCACCTGCAGGACAGACACCGACACATGCCCCGCAGTATCCACACTTATAACGATTTACATTAAGGCTCATAGGTCTTTGTTGCTAACGCAGTTAGCACATATAAATATTATGAAGGTTGCTCCAATATTAAGAAACTCTATGATGAAGTACTGTCCATGTCGACATATTTATTATACTGTAAGGTATCTTGGAGGGAGGAGAATTGCAATGAAGGAACAAGTTGAAGTACGGTCATTAAAAGAAGGAAAATATATCCTGATAGATGATGAGCCGTGTGTCATTAAAAGTATCACTCACTCAAAAACAGGAAAACACGGCTCTGCCAAGGCCAGGATTGATGCTATCGGTATTTTTGACGGCACCAAACGGTCAATCGTAGCTCCTGTAACCGATAAGACATACGTCCCTCTGGTAGAGCGAAAATCAGGACAGGTCCTATCAGTTTCAGGTGATGTTGCTCAGATAATGGATATGGCAGATTATTCCACACTGGAACTAAAGATACCTGATGAGTTCAAAGGTAAAATAGAGGCAGGAAAAGAGATCTCCTATATGATCTCAATGGGAAAAATGAAAATAGATATGCGCATATAAATGAGTAAGGTTATTTTTGCTGACGCTAATTCTGAGTATAAAAAAGCTCGATATGTAATCTGTGGGGTGCCGTTTGATGACACCTCATCTTTCAGGCGGGGAAGCAGATATGCGCCTCTTGAGATGAGGAAGAACTCATACAATTTTGAGACATACAATCACTTATTCGACATCGATCTTACCGATATCAATATCCATGATGCAGGCGATCTGGAGGTAGCGCAGAATATAGATGATACGCTTAATATGATCTCTGTACATGCTGGTAATTTTGTCGATGATGGAAAAATCCCGGTGATGCTCGGAGGAGAGCATTCTCTTACTCTTCCATTCATAAAAGCCTGTAAGAAGAAACACCCCGAGCTCGAGTGCGTTATTCTTGATGCGCACCTGGATCTGCGGGAGGAATACGAAGGTGAGCGAAACAGCCATGCATGTATCTCAAGGCGCATACTTGAGGATGTAACCAAAAAATATGTCTCCATCGGTATAAGGAGCGGGATACGCGAAGAATATGAGTATGTAAAAGAGAATAAAATAAAAATATTCTCCTCAGAGGATATCTTCTCAACAGGCATTGAGAGTATGATTCACGAACTTCATGATTATATTAATGGTCCGGTTTATCTATCCATCGATATGGATGTCATTGATCCTGCATTTGCTCCTGCCCTTGGCACTCCTGAGCCTTATGGACTAACGCCGCGTGATGTAAGGACTATAATTTCCTGCCTTGCGCCTTATATAGTGGGATTTGACCTGGTTGAAATCACACCCTCTTACGATTCAGGCGGGACTGCATTGTTAGGTGCAAGGCTTGTTCGCGATTTTATAGCTGCGAATGCCAGGGCTACCCTCTAAGAATTAATTTGCTAGAGTCTATATCGTGATGAAATGGTCTTTTTTGATTTATAATAGTTTTTCAGATTGAATAAACTATATATACTTTTATTTTGTTATTAAAACAATCACAGATTTTAATTAGGAGGTAAAAATAAATGACACAACAAATACCACCAATATTGCCGCTGGCACCGGTTGAGCGCGTTATTAGAAAGGCAGGAGCTGACAGGGTCAGCGAAGGGGCAGGCATTGAGCTGGCTAAAGTCCTTGAGGACTATGGACTTGAGGTATCCCGTGAGGCCATAACCCTGGCAAAACACGCAGGCAGGACTACAGTTAAGGAAGAAGACATAAGGCTTGCTGTTGCCAGGATAAGGAGGGGTAATTAACCCCCCGGGTCATTTCTCAAATTTCAAACCACAACCCTTATATCGCTTTACATGTATTGTAAAGTTAGATAGACTTGAAGAAATGGATATTTATATCACTTGCCCTCTCCGTGCTTGTCCTGGGTTGCTTGTCCTCCCAATCAAACGACACGGACCCGGGTAAGATTACATTAAAAGGGTTAGAATTCTATACTACTCTCGGACCTGCACTTGAAGACGCAAAGGTACAGGATAAGCCGATGTTCGTATATATAAGGTCGGAATATTGCTACTGGTGCAAGAAATTTGAAGAGGAAACCTTCACAAACCAGAGCGTTATCGATAGATTAAATAAAGACTTCATATTGGTCTCAATAGATACCGACACTCAAATGAATGAAGTCAAAAATTTCATGGTACGCGGCACACCCACGGGGATATTTCTTGACCCGAACGGCACAGAGATAAAAAGGGTGCCAGGCTACAGGGAAACAGAGATATTTCTCAACATAATAAATGAGATCGCAAGATAAAAGGAGGCCAGGAAGATGAAACCGGAACGTAAGGCAAAGAACTTGAAAGTTTCAAAAAAGAAAGGGAATAGTACATTGATCATAGTGGTAGTAGCTTTAATATTACTTGCCGGGATAGCTTATGCTGTTCTTTCCAAGGATCCAGCCAGTGATAACGGCAAAGCTCAGAAAACGCTTAAAGAGTTCAGGGCGCAGATTGAGGCAGAATATGGCAAAAGAGGAGGATCGGGAACAAATACACCGCCTGTAACAGATGATTATACCCCGATACTTTCGCCAAGGAAAGCTGATAAACTTCCGGATTACGTTTATACAAATGCCATGACCCTGAAAGCATATAAATATGCAACCGAATATCCAGAGATACTTGAGCAGATGCCCTGTTACTGCGGATGCGAACAGCATGGCAGCGAAGCATCTGATGGTAGACCTCATCGGTTCTTAAGAGATTGTTTCATTAACGATAGAGGTATGTATGATGGCCATGCCGCAACCTGCGATGTCTGCATTGGAATAGCCATAAAATCCCAGAGTAACTTCCCATCGGGAATATTAAAACTGAGTACGAGTACAGCAGGGCAGATTCCATTGACTCAACCGGTTGACCTGTCAGCTCTCTCTTTGCCTGATAATTTCAAATCCCTGAGCGATGGCCTAAAACTCATCCCGCCAGGGATCACATGGGTATATTTTGCCAATCTAAGACAGGGAACCGGCATAGAGCAAAAATTCATGCATGATACGAATTTTTACGGATCGCCTGTTATAGGGATGTTAAATTCAGAATATTCAGACGGATCATGGGTAGAACTGCATGATATTGGAAAAACCAGTGCAAACGTGCGGTCAAACGCCGGGGAGAATGTCGATAATATCCTGTATACAAGACCGTACATATTTGATACTAAAGATAAGACGAGTAGTGTACTGGCACTTTTCAAAGATTCTTCAGCTAATGCAAGTGCCTATGACTCCTTTAAATCCGTCCTTGAGAAAGTCGATGATGAGAACGCCGGGTTTGCCAGGATAAGTACTGATGCACCTGCCTTTGCAGATATGAGTTATTTTGGTCTTGTAAAAACTGGAGATGATGTAACAGGAGAGATTGCGTTCCGTATCAAGGACAATGGATCAGTACCATTGACAAAGTATAACGAACTGAGAGACTCAAGCGCAAATCGCGGTTTTAAATCATACGAGGTGCAGAAAGAGAACAATACCTTAATTATAAAGATGACATCCAGTCTGGATAACGTTATCTCAGAAGCAACCAAAAATTACGAGATTGATATCGATTGAGATCTAAGGTCTTTTATTAATGCCCTCCAAGTCTGTACTCTCATCGCAGGTACGGAAAGAATATACCGAAACTGAAAAATCCGACCTGCTCGATGTATATTTCTTCAAAGACCTGGTCAGGAACAGGTTTTTCAGGCCAGCCATCAACGTGATTTTTTTCATTGTCCTGTCGATCATTATTTATTTCGGTCTAATAAGTGAACCAGATCTGCGTTTCCAGGGTGGGATACCTTTTGCAACCACGATGATATGGGATATCTGGCATCCTCTCCTTGTTTTTACCCTTATCATTTTTGGCAGGCTGTGGTGCTTTGCATGCCCTATAGGCGCAGTGGGCGACTGGACACAGTCTGTTTTCAGCCTTAAAAAGAAATATCCTGAGAAGTACCGCAACCTCTGGATTGCAGTTATATTCTTCCTGTTCATCTTCGCGGCTGAGCGCCATCTTTTCATGTTCACAAGAAACCCGCCGAATACTGCATACCTGCTTCTATTCTTCACCGGGCTTGCAGTTGTGATGGGGGCGGTCTATGAGAAGCGAAGTTTTTGTCGGTATATCTGTCCTATCGGGCTTGTGATCGGGGTATTCTCCATGCTCTCAGCGATTGAGCTTCGATGCAAATCAAAGAAGACCTGCCATGACCATCCTGTAAAAGAATGCGTTATCGGCAACAGAGCAGGGAAGGCCTGTCCTGTGAATGAATTTCCCCAGACAATGGAGAGAAATAACCACTGCATCATGTGCATGGAATGTGTTAAATCCTGTTCAAAGGACAATATCCGCATAAGTCCAAGGCTCCCTGGTGCTGATATAGTAAAATCCAGGAGAACATATCCTGATGAAGCATACCTGGTCCATGGGATAATTATCATCTTCCTCTTTGTCCTGGGAATGGAGCGGCTTCAATTCAGGAATGTGATTATAGATTTTGTCAGGTCGACTGCACCGTTTGATACAGTGACATACTATAGCTTTTTCGTGAATTACTGGAGAAACATGTGGGCAATTATCATATTTGCACTGATAACACTGGGCGCTGTGGGTCTTATGTACCTCTCTACCAGGGCAGCTTTATCTGGTAAAAACACAAAGCAGAAGTTCACAGACCTCTCCTACGCGTTCATCCCATTGAGCCTGTCTGTCTATTTAGCCGAGAACACGTTCAGGTTGCTTAAAGGATTGTTCTTTATAGCAGAGACTATAGGGGGATTCTTCGGAAGAGTATGGGAATTTGCAATAAATTTTGAGACCATAAATCAACTGCAGATTATACTGTTATCTGCGGGTTTTCTATTTACTGTATGGGCCGGGTATATAATCAGTAGAAGGATTTCATACGGTAAAAAAGAACTGCAACAGGGTATGCTCGTTGTGGGTAGTATTGCGACTGTTTATTTGCTCATAGGAATGAAGATATTAACGCTGCCTATAATATGATTCAACATTTAATAAAGTATATAAGTACGGAGTAGATTAAAAACCAGGAGAAGCAAAAACACAAGATAGGTCAGGAATAATTTATGAAAACCAAGAAAATGATGTCAATATTTGTATTTATTTTAATCATATCATTCGCATACAGTTCTTACAATATCTCTCTCTCGGATTTCAGGCTGAGCGATGCAAACTATAGCTATCTCGGGGACATAAAATGGCATCGTTCTCTTGATAAAGGATTCCAGTTAGCCCAGGAGAAGGATTTGTTTATCTGGGATAATGTTCCTGGAGAAGATAGCGATGAACTCATAATGTACCTCAAGGAGGATCTCGATACCAGTTGGGTAGAGAATGCAAAGATCATCAAAACCGATGAGGATAGAACAATTCGTATCTTTACTGAGGAAAAATCAGCTGAGATTATGCTTGATGAGAATAAAGAAAAAGCAAAGCTAAAGATCAGTGATGATCAAGCCTATAATCTACAGGTAAAACAGGAGAACGGAAAATATATCATATCCCAGGAAAACAAGCCTATCGCAGTGTATTTCTGGGCGATATGGTGCCAGTACTGCGCGGGGTTCCAGGCAAATACGCTTGGGGATCCCGATGTGAAGAAGATACTGGAAGAGGATTATGTCCTTGTGGCTATGGATCTTGATATTGACAGGGATGTGGCACGCAAATACGGCGTTAACTACCCTCCTTATGTGCTCTTCCTTGATGGAAATGATAATGTGCTTGAGAGAATACCGGGCGCTGTGGATGCAAATTATTTCCTTCCCATAGTGACAAGGGTAAGAGACCAGGTAAGGAGCAGGTAATATGGTAACTTTTGGAAACGCAATACTCTACATCAGTCTACTGGTAAGCGCAGTCGCGCTTGCAGGACTGTTATTGAAAGAACTGAAAAACAGCAGCCTTTTAACAAGGCTCATCTCCCCTATGATATTTTTAACAGCAGGGTTTCTGACCTTTGCCTATCTGCTCATCACCTACTACTTCGTGGTAGGTGACTTCACCTATGAGTACGTATGGCAGTACTCAAGCAGTGATCTGCCTCTAATTTATAAAATATCAGGAACATGGGCAGGCCAGCCAGGCACGTATCTTCTGTGGGTTTGGATAATATTCCTCTCTGCAGCATGGCTTGCGTATACTACCAGGCATTCAACACCGCTTGCAAGGAGGACGCAGATAATAACTGTGGTTATAGGCATATACTTTATAGTGCTCACCCTGATTCAAACACCCTTTAAATCAATATATGAACGACAGGATGTTATTGAACTGATCGCCAGCGGTGCTCTGTCTTCTAATTTTGTGCCTTCTGATGGCAGCGGTCTTAACGCTCTGCTTATAAACTTCTGGATGATAGTCCATCCGCCCCTTATGTTCATTGGTTATGCAGCCATGACCATTCCCTTTGCAGCAGCCATCGTTTACCTGCTCACAAAAGAGGACGGCTGGGAGGAGTTGAGCAGGCAGTGGTCGCGCTTTACCTGGCTTTTCCTCGGCATGGGAATTGCAGTCGGCGGCGTCTGGGCATACGTGGTACTTGGCTGGGGCGGGTTCTGGGCATGGGACCCTGTTGAGACCGCTTCACTTATACCATGGCTTACGCTCACAGGCTTTCTCCATGCTGCAGCACTGCACAGGAAAAATAAAAAGACCTTCTCAATAGCTGCGCCCATCCTTGCTGCGGTCTCCTTTATTCTGGTCATATATGCTGCTATAGTTGTCAGAAGCGGTCTATTTAACTCAGTCCACGCCTTCGGTGATGCTTCAACAGGCACGCTGCTGCTTATAGCAGCCCTGATTGTAACACTTGTCTCTATAGCCCTTGGTATGAAACGATACTTTGAAGAGCCTGATACAGCAGAAGATCCGGGATTCTGGAGCAAGACAAATATCTTCTATGTAACCCTGCTTTTATTCGTTGTGCTGGCTTTCATATCATTCTGGGGCATCACATACCCCGTCTTTATCCAGCTCACACAGGACCTGAAAGTGAACGTGGCCTCGGATACAAAGAACTTCTTCAACGTATGGAGCTACCCTTTTACGATAATACTGCTCCTTGCAATCGGGTTCGGCTTAAATTATAAAGAATCCGAGAAAGAGAAGCAGAAGCAGACCCTGTTTATTGTAGCAGCGATCTCAGTAATATCCATGCTGCCAAGGACAGAGAACTTCTATGTACTTGATCACAGCAGTCCCTTCTGGATCAGTGAGCCGCCTATCTATAAACTGATAGGCAGTATCTCCTTGCTTTCCATTTTTCCACCTCTGATATACGCAGCATCCGCTATATATCAGAATCTTGCAGGATACCTGCGCATCACAAGCCAGAAGGTGAGAGTGAAGGGCATAGGCCTGGCAATGGTGCATATAGCGGTAGTGCTAATAATCTTTGGTGCGGTTATAAGCTCCACTTTAGACCACAAAATAGAGAGGATCAATATACCGCTTGAAGCAACAGGGGAGTTAGTGGATGTAGGCGATGGCTATGGTATAAGAGTTGTGGATTTTTCAACCCGCAGCCTGACTGAGGGGACAGGTTATTCTGGAACCCCTATTGGTCAGGTGATTGCCAACCCTTCATCGTTCGGAGAAAAAACAGTAAAGATAAGCGGGAAAGTTACTAATCTAAGATCCTTGGAAGGACACGGCACCCTTGTAGAACTCACTGATAGCTCAGGCAGTATGTGGGTGATATTCCAGGGGAATATAACCGTACCCAGGAATACAGAGCTGACTGTATCTGGGGAGATAATGTCTGGCTTTGAGTTCCCGATAATGAGCGCCACTGATGTGGGTGAGTCTGATATAACAGGCAAATATAAGGTACAGAGTGTTCAGCTTGAAGTCTACCAGAACAATAAGATGATCGGAAGCGGAATTGCCGAATATCTTGAAGGAAAAGGTGGAAGCGGAACCTTCCCGATGGTTGACCCGTCTATATCTTTATTTGCAGGTGATGTGTACGTCATCTTCCAGGGCATGGGCGGCGGAGTAGTACCCATGACACTGAAAATAATACCTGCTATCAATTTTGCCTGGATTGGCATCATACTCCTCGCAGCAGGGATCATCCTGATAATGGCGGTGAAAACAAAATCAAAGGCAGGTCCAGCAGAATAAGCCTTATAGGCCAAAATTTATAAGTAGTCAACACACATATATTGACTTATGTTCTTGCCTTTAAATGACAGACAGTTTGAGTTCTGGAGGCTGCGGCGCAGCGGTCTTCCCAATATCAACATTGCGCGCTCGTTCAACATATCCAAGCAGGCGGTATCCAGGGCGATTCTCACTATGGATGAGAGAATTGAAAAGACACTGCTTGAGATGGCGCGCGCAAACCTGATAGAAGTGGAAAAGGTAAAACCTGAGCGCGGCATCCTGTTCGGTCACTCAGTGCCGTTCAACGTCAACACTATTATTTTCGTTTCAGCAAAGCACGGGGTGCAGGTGTGGTACGAGCATGAAGGGAATTGCGGCGCATGCGCCAGATACGCGCAGTGTATTGAATTATTATGGGACTTCGCGGACGAGATGAAGCTCAGGCTTGAGAAAACTGATGATCCCACGAAGCTGGCTGATGAGTTGTTTGAGAAGTTGAGGGGATTAGCATGATGATAAACATCACCGAAATTATAAGAAAGATGATGGGCTGGTGCCCGAATACTGCAATTTTAAATAAAAAAGAGGAGGAAATATATATGGTGTCTTATGAAGGAAGGTTTGTAGACAAAATAAAAGGCATGGGATTCAGGGGATTTCTCAGTGTCCTGCATCTGGTGTTTGGTGCATGGTTGATAATAACTGCGCTCAGGGTTTTAGCAAAACCGCAGATATTTCCCTGGTATGTAATGGATATAAGCTTCATATCATCAGGGATACTGTTGGCAATAGGTATCTCTTCACTGATGATTTTCTTTAACTTTGTAAAGTCTGCCAATGTCCACAGAATATTAGCACTGGTAAACATTGCTCTGTTAATGGTATTCTCCCTGTACCTGAGCCTGTCTCTGATTTCTGGCGAGTTTATGTATTTAAATTCGATACCTGTAGGCGAATTTATATACTCCATATTTGATAGACCTTACAGATACTATGCTTTCGGTGCAGTATCTCTTACACTTTTCACATTGATCGTCGGAATACCAAGCATCCTTACTTTTTTCAATAGACCTGCAGGAGAGAAGAAGACAAGATTTCTCGCAGCAACTTTATTCATTCTAATTATTGTGTTCGTATCTCTCAGTGTCTATTATCTTTACTTGAATAAACAAAAAGCTAACTTACTGGAAGAATCTGGAAAAAACGATGGATATGAGTTGTACAGGATTGATCCAGGTACCTTTAATCCGGGTATTTTCGGGGCTTCAAACGTATATCCATATTTTCTTGATTCGATAAGCAGCACTACAGGACATCCTGTTTCAAAAGATACCTATGAAGCTATACAGTTTTTACGGAACAGGGAAACTGGTAAGGTTCTGACATGGTGGGATTATGAACTTGAAATTAAGGCTGCGGATAAAGAACCTGTAATCAGCTATGCATCGGAGGAGATAAAACAAACTATAGGAAGATCTTCTTCACTATACGATAAATTCGATTCGCATGAGAAGATAGTTGATGTTTCCAGATTTTTCACCACCGATTCCGAGGATACGGCAAAGAGCATTGCTGAGAAATACGGAGCCAATATCGTGTATGTATCAAGGCAAAGAATGAACAATATAATGATACCGGTTATGCTCCCGATTGCCAACCCTGACATTTACGCGCAGAACCAGGACGTTATTAAAAGCCCTGATGAATATTTTAACAAGCTTATCAAACCAACCATGGGATACAAATTCAATAGCAGTACGGAACTAAAATATTTTGAGAAAATATTTGAAAACAGGGATGTGGTTATTTATCAGTTAAAATAAACGATGATATGCACAATTCAATTTAAAGGAGATAGAATGCCTATAAGCAGCGGCGTTGTGGGGAAGGAGGCTTGCTTTTGTCAGCATGCGCAAGAGTGCGGTTGAGATTGAAAAGAAAAGCGGCTTCTTCAGGCGACTGGTGCTTACTACCCGGAACCCTGAGGAGTTTGTAAAGATAGTAAAGGGGAAACTTGAATGAGCGCTTTCAGGAAACTGAGGGTATGGCTGGGCTGGTGCCTGAATACTAAAATGATTGGATATTCTGGGCAGGACTGCATAATATGATAGTTGATTTCGGAGAACAGGTTATCAAACTTAGGTATTTTCGTCTATGTGGAGACCATCCGCTAAAATTCTTATAACTTTTACAAAAGTTTAAGCATTATTCAACGTTTCAGTAGCTCTTTCCCATTATGCTTTCAGGAAATTATAAACCGCAGATTAACGCAGATAAACGCAGATAGGAGGAATCATTGAATATTTTAAAAGAGGTTGCTATGGGCTTGGTGGACAACCTCAGGATTATGCAAACACAGACGAGCACAGATTAATCCTCATCCCCGGTAAGCAGTCAATATGCAAAAATATAGATTCCAGCAATCCAGTACCTAAATTTTGATGCTTATCTTGTAATTAAACCTATATGTTTAAGCGTTACGGTCTTTCATGCTTTATGCATGAGCACTCGCTCATGAGCGTTTCATACCAGATCGCAAAGGGCGCAAAGATTAATATTGCTATGCTTTGCGTTCTTTGCGCCCTCTACGGTGAGATCAGAACACATCCAATTTGAAAAGTTGGAATTATTGGATGGGTTCATTTTATAGGAAAAATTTATCTTTATACACCTCATCCTGATATCCGGGTGAGGAAATGAACTCTTTATCATTATTACCCGGCTATATTGCGTGGGCATGCATATCAGTTACAGGCGTAGTGCTGGCAGTACTTCTCTTAATTGAGTCCATTGTTGTTATTCATTGAGGATCGCATCCTGATTAACAGGATACGGGCTCGCTGGGATTTGAACCCAGGTCCTAGGCTCCGGAGGCCAATGTACTATCCGGACTATACTACGAGCCCGCTGAATAGATCATACCGGATATAATGGCTCCTGATATCGTAGCCAGAAGGTTGACACCATTATTTGTAAGGTAACCCCTCTGCTGGAGTGTGGCTCCAAGTACACTATCGATGTTTGTACCTATAAAACCTCCTGCTATAACGGCAATTACAATGCCTGTATCCTGCTGTATGAGTAAGAATGACAGAAGCGCGATAACTCCTGCCCCGAAGAGAGCAGCCAGCTCACCAAGAGTTGAAACAGCGCCGTCAACACCTGTCCGTGTTTTTTTCAATGTTGTGATCATCCTCGGCTCTCCTCTGTAGGTCTGTCCTATCTCGCTTGCCAGTGTATCGCCTGTAGCAGTGGCGATTGAACCGAGATAAGCAGATAACAGGATCAGGCCGTGAGATGGAAAGACTTTATACGCCACGGCCAGAGAAAGAGCGGCCAGGGAATTGCTAAAGACGTTCTTATATCCACGAACACCGCCTTTTGCTTCTGCTGTACCGTACGCCAGTTTATAACTGTATTTGTAGCGGGTAAACAGGCCACCCAGAAGAAAGAACGCAAGAAGAATAGAGAACCAGAGGACATCGCTGGATATAATAATCACGACTCCGAGCAGTGTGGCACTCAGCATTGCAGAGATATCGGCAATACGTACCCTGTAGGCAAGGTATCCGAGCACAAATGCAAAAACAAGTACTTTGATGAGGTATAATATACCCACATCATAGCTGTAGCTGAATGCATAGAATAGCCACATTGTCATTGCCGAGCCAAGCGGAACGGTGATGTTGTCCTCATCCACTGTTATCGATTCAAGAAATGCCCCGGTAATAGCACCGATCACGGCAAGAAAAAAGATCATGCTGTAAGATTCATTCAGGGTAAAATCAGATATCCATATCCCGATAAGGAATGCATAAACACTACCTGAGATTAAAAATGCAATGCTTGATTTTGCGGAACATATCTTGATGTTATTCTCATTTTTGTTATTTTTTGCTTTCTCATGGATGTTTATAATATTGGCTATACCGTCCCCGAATGTTGTAATTGCGAAGGCTGCGCCTATTATGAATAATGGAAATTTATCGAGTTCAAATATCAGGCCTATCAAAAAAAGTGCGGCCATGGTAAAGAAAAGGTGAATCAGGCCAACGAGTTTCCCTGCTTTGATATCGGGTTCACGGGCAAGTATAGTAAAAACAGGTGATCGTGGTGAGATCCTTGAGAGAAGGAGCGCTCCACCAAAGAATGCCAGTAAAAAATAAGATATATCGAAAAATGGAAATAGGAATGCAATAAATCCAAAAAGAATATAGATACTCTGCCTCTTATATTCCTGTATCAAGTTCATCTTACTCAGAATCAATGCTAATAGGCAAATACTTTATCCTCTCCATTTCAATAAAAGGTCATGGCACTGATGTTAAGACTATACGAATGGAAACTTCAGAATTCAATAAAAAACCAGGAAATACCGAAGCATATTGTCCTTGCGCTTGCAGAGAGTGATCTTCTGGCTGATAATAATTTTAATAAACTTAAATCTTTTAGCTCATGGTGTAAAGAGATGGGGATAAGTATCGTGACTATATATATCAGTATAATCGAGGTCAATGCTGAACTCAGTAGAAAGATATGTTTAAAGCTATCTGAGGAGATACCACCAGTACTCTGTGAAATAACGCGCAATATCAATGTGATTACACGGTGGGACAGGGAGATAAAGAAATATGAGGATAAGGGGATGAGGCTTGATATTTCGCTGGGGTACAGTGGAAGGTATGAACTAACATGGGCGATTAAAGAGATAATGAAAAAAATTGAAGATAATAATCTAAATCCTGAGGACATTAATGAAGACGTAATCGAATCCCATCTGTTGTTTAAATTTGAGCCTGATCTTGTAATTCGTGCAGGCGGCAAGAGATTGATAGATTTCCTAATATGGCAGGCGGTTTATTCTGAGCTGTATTTTACTGACGTGAACTGGCTGGATTTCCGAAAGGTGGATTTCTTAAGGGCTCTTCGGGATTTTCAGAAACGACAGCGCAGGTTCGGGAAGTAATCGAAATATCATAGGTCTGCAAATGATTAATTTTATCCCTTATTATTCAACCCCTTTATTTCTGTTGGAAAATAAATTATCATGTTGACAATAGTAACTAATTGTAATGATTATAAATCATAAAATTCACCCAGCGCTATTTGGTTATAACAATTCATCATGCCAGTTAATATTGAAATTTTTTAGCCATTTTTCCATTCTGTTATGAGCATCTGTATAGCTCACCCCTATTTCCTCTGGAAAATCAGAGACGCTAGAGAAAATTAATAGGAGATAACCATCCTGCCCTTCACTCCAGATAATCAGGATTTTTGAAATGCACTTTCCGATTTTGCAGATTTAGATTCGATAGACTCCGTCTGGCAAATTTGCATCACTCCACATCCTCCATCAGCTTCGCAATCTGCTCCGGCGCGGGAAGCTGCCCCCTCAATTCCTTCGGCAAGGTTGTAACCATGCGATACGCAGCCACGCCGATAGGCTTATTCGATTCCCGGAGGGCGGATTCCACTATAGTTTTGTCTTTTGATTTACAGAGTATGATGCCTATCGATGGATTTTCATCATCCATTCTTGCCATATCATCCAGCGCAGCCAGGTAAAACTGCATCTTGCCAACATATTCAGGGATAAATTCCCCTACCTTCAGTTCCAGAGCCACAAGACACTTCAGGCGGCGGTGATATAGCAAAAGGTCGATGAAATACTCTTTATCGCCGATCTCAAGGCGGTACTGGCTGCCGATGAAAGAAAACAATCCTCCCATCTCGCGAAGGAACGGCTCGATCCTCGAAAGTGCAGCCTGTTCAAGCTGGCGCTCGCTATATTCATCGCCCAGTTCAAGGAAGTCGAAGGTGTATTCGTCCTTGACTTATACTCAGCATTTCTAGCTAAATGTGTTGATATAGAAACAAGCTCCCTTGATATAGCCAGAGCGGATCGCCCGTTAAACCAGTAGCGACTGTAACTGAGGCTGCGGATGATGTAATCCGAGATACATTCTATGAAGATGAGAGCCGCAGAGAGGTTATATGAACGCTGGAATCTCCCGCCGAAAGAAGGGAGAGGTCTCAACTCTGGTGAAAGTAACTTCTTCGTGTAATACAGAAAATTAATATATCTTCTAATCATTTTTCAGACGATTAAAATGCCTGTTATTACATTATACTATGATGACCTTGAGGAACTCTCAGGGGTCGATAAAGATGTTATCATTAAGCGCATTCCGATGATGGGGTGCGATATAGAACGGATCGAGGAAGACCATGTTGATATCGAATTCTTCCCTAACAGACCTGATCTCTACAGCACAGAGGGCGTGGCGCGTGCAATCAGGGGGTTCCTTGATATCGAGACCGGGTTGCGCAAGTTCAGTTTAACACCATCAGATATCAGCATTATAAAAGACAGAGAGATTGAGAAGATCCGCCCATACCTTGCCTGCGCAGTAATACGCGGAATCAGGTTCAATTCCCGCAGCATTGAATCGCTCATGTCGCTCCAGGAGTCCCTCCACTGGGCAGTGGGGAGGAACCGCAAAAAAGTATCAATCGGAGTTCACGACCTTGGAAGAATAAAACCGCCTTTTCGGTATATCGCACAGGACCCGAATTTCAAATTCATACCTCTTGACTTCACAGAGCCGATGACAATGAGGGAGATACTTGAAAAACACCCGAAAGGTATTAAATTTGCCTATATCCTTGAAAAATTCGATAAATATCCGCTTATTCTTGATGCAGAGGATAATATACTCTCATTCCCACCCATTATCAACGGCGAACTTACAAGAGTAACAGAAGACACAAAAGATCTGTTTATCGAGGTCACAGGCCTTGACCCGTCCGTGTCAGTTGCCCTGAACATCGTGGTGACATCACTTGCAGAGCGCGGAGGCAGGATCGAATCCGTCACCATCGACGGCAGGATGCAGACCCCCGGGATCGAGCCCGGGATCATGGAACTGAAAATAAGTGAAGTTGAGGAACTTCTCGGAATCAGGCTTGAGGATAAAGAAATTATTCACTGCCTTGAGAGGATGAGATACGGAGCCATTGTATCAGGGAGCAACATTGAGGTATCGGTCCCGGCCTACCGCTCGGATATACTTCACACATGGGATCTGATCGAGGATCTTGCCATAGGCTATGGTTTTGATAAAATCAAGCCAGAGTTCCCATCCACTTCCACGATCGGCAATGCCCATCCCATATCAAGACTAAAGGAAGCAATCCGTGAGATAATGGTGGGACTGGGTTACTCTGAGGTAATGCCATTCACTCTCACCAGTGAGCGCATCCAGTTCGATATTATGCGCAGGGAAAGGATCAAGAATGTTACCCATATCCTGTATCCTATAAGCGAAGAACATACCATCGTGCGCCCTGCCATCCTGCCCAACCTTCTTGAGATACTGTCAATCAACAGGCACCGTGAGCTCCCTCAGCGAATCTTCGAGGTGGGCGAGGTGGTCACGGACTGCAGGACAGTACAGCATCTCGGGGCTGTCGCCATCCATCCTCAGGCCAATTTTACTGAGATACAGGCTGTGGTGGATGCTGTGATGAGAGAAAGAAGCATTGAATATGAGGTTGTAGAATCGAGCGACCCGGCATTCATTGAAGACAGGCGTGCAGATATCATGATAAGAGGTGAGAGGGCAGGAGTGTTTGGTGAGCTGCACCCTGA
Organism: Candidatus Methanoperedens nitratireducens; assembly: GCA_020724545.1. Classification (GTDB taxonomy): domain Archaea; phylum Halobacteriota; class Methanosarcinia; order Methanosarcinales; family Methanoperedenaceae; genus Methanoperedens; species Methanoperedens nitroreducens_B. The sequence continues at coordinate 10,074 of DYGR01000025.1, read as the reverse complement.
GGTCATATCAAACTTTGGACTGGAGCATCCGATTATCGGTCTGGAGATAGAATTATAGCCCATCAGGAGTTGCAGCTTTCGCTAAGTAGCCGCGCAACAGCATATGCAGGGAATACCTTAGATATCTCCCCTCCATATCGCTCTGAGATAAGAGCGATTTCGAATCCAAGCTCATCAGCAGCTTTTTTGGCCATGAACTCACCAATACCACATGCTACTATATGATCTAAATCATGCCGACTGGCAACATCCTGAATTGAAGCTGCTATATCCTCAACCTGCTTTTCCATAACCTGCTGTGCTATCAAAACCAGCGTATCCTCTTCTATCTGGGCAAGATCGGCGCATACAACACGGGCAAGCCTCCTTCTTGCATCGATTATCTCCTTTCCCGCCCCATCCGGGGTGTCGCATGTGTAATCCCCCGGGGAGATAATCCCAAGAACAAGATATGCATCAGCAGTTATAGCAAAAAGTTCTGATGATATGAGCGAAACTCCGCCACTTAGCTTGACTTTATCAAGAATAGTCGCTATATTTGTTCGAAGCACACCTGTATATACAAGCTCTCCGTTCTTTAAGCGCTCAAAGTCTGTTTTTCCTGCCAGAGGTTTGCCATTCTTGATCGGTATTATATCTGCGGTCGTTGAGCCTATATCCACGAAGATGCTATTTCCAAAATCCTCTCCTGCAATCATGGAGGATGCCATCCAGTTGGCGGCTGCAAGATCGCATTTTTTTTGCTTCGTGAAAACCCCATTAATATCAAGGTACCAGGCATCCCTGAAGGCATTGTTTGAAGCATCTATAATATAAGAAAGTCCTGTCTCTTTATCAGTAAAGCAGTCTGAGAGCTCGCCAGTTATCACTACCCCTGCTTTCTCTGGTTCTAAGCGCTCAGAGATATCAAGAAGCATGCCTGGAAGTGTGGTGTTCTTCCACAGGGGAATATAATGCAGTTCAACGATCCTGCCGTCACAGGATGCTACCTTGGTGTTCGCGCCGCCAATGTCGATACCGAGAATCATAGGCATAAGTTAGATGAATAAGTTAAAAAGGGTTTTGTTCTGACACTGCACCAAGGTTAATAGCCTTGCACATTAATTAATACCAGAAATCTAACTACTGGGAGATAACCATGCCAAACGTGATTAATAAAGATGTTAATAAAGATGTTGCAGCCCTTGTTACAAAAGTAAATGATTACTCCTGGGATATACCCACGAGCTACAAACCCGGGATGAGGGTGCCTGGCCGTATATTCGTATCCTCAAAATTGCTTGCGAACCTTGAGCGCGATACACTTGAGCAGACAGCCAGCGTGGCAACACTTCCAGGCATCCAGGGACATGCCATGGCCATGCCTGATGCACACTCAGGATACGGGTTTCCTATCGGCGGGGTAGCAGCTTTTGACAGGAATACCGGGATAATCAGCCCGGGAGGCGTGGGATACGATATCAACTGCGGTGTTCGGATAATCAGGACAGATCTCTCACTTAAGGAAGTGCGCCCGGGGATTAAGGAGTTGATTGAGCTTCTTTTCAGAGGTATCCCCTCAGGCGTGGGCTCAAAGAGTAAGCTTCGCGCCTCTGATAGGGAACTGACAGATGCGCTTCTTCACGGTGCGAAATGGGCTGTGGAAAGCGGGTACGGTGTGAAGGAAGATCTTGAACACTGCGAGGAGAACGGCTTCATGAAAGCCGCTGACCCCTCAAAAGTGGGCAATAGAGCAAGGAGCAGGGGCAAACCCCAGTTCGGGACACTCGGAAGCGGCAACCATTTCCTTGAGGTGCAGTATGTTGATGAAGTATATGATGAAGAGGCTGCAGAGGTATTCGGGCTTCATAAAGGGCAGGTCACGGTCATGATTCACTGCGGCTCGCGAGGCGCGGGGCACCAGATATGTGATGACAACCTCAGGATTCTTGAGAACGCGGCGCGCAAATATGGCATAGTCCTGCCTGATAAGCAGCTTGCCTGCGCACCTGCTGAATCAACAGAAGGACAGAACTATTTCAAGGCCATGGCAGCGGGTGCGAACTACGCATGGGCAAACAGGCAGGTCATAACCCACTGGGTAAGGGAGGTGTTTACTAAGTTCTTCGGGCGCGATATGGATGACCTGGGTATGAATCTTGTCTATGATGTGGCACACAACGTTGCTAAGCTTGAGGAGCATACTGTAGATGGAGAGAAAAAGATGGTCTACGTACACAGAAAAGGAGCAACAAGGGCCTTCCCGCCGGGTCATCCCGATATCCCGCGATCCTACAGAGGAGTAGGCCAGCCTGTCCTCATCCCGGGCAGCATGGGTACACCCTCGTTCGTACTGCACGGAACATACAGGGCAATGGAGCTCACATTTGGAAGCGCATGTCATGGTGCAGGCAGGGTCTCAAGCCGGGCACAGGCGCTGAAAGCGTTCGATGGTGAGACCATACAAAAAGAACTGGCAGCCAGAGGTATATCTGTGATGGCAACCCGGCCCTCCGTGATAGCTGAAGAAGCCCCCTCAGTATACAAATCAAGTGAGGAAGTCGTGGATGTGGTTCATCAGCTGGGTATAGCACGGAAGGTGGTAAAGGTCATGCCGATGGGAGTGGCAAAGGGATAGGTTTGCTTAAAGATAGCCGAATTCACATCATACGCTTTGTGGCATGGGATATATTAAATACTATAAAACACCTTTTTGTTTCGGCATCAGGATAAGAATAAACGGAGTGTTTAAATGAAAAACACGCAGAAAGCGCGTGACTGGCTGCATATGGCATTGAAGGAATATGATGCTGCACTCAGCGACTTTGAAAATGGAAGAAATAGCGAAGCAATCCAGCATGCACAGCAGTGTGCAGAGCGTGTCAGTAAGTCCATACTCTCATTTCTGGGTTTTGCTGTGAAGAAAACGCATCATCCATCAGATTATATCGTGGAGGAGATCCTGGAGCGGCCAGAAGTTGTTCAAAGTTTAGGGCTCACTGGTGATGAGGTCAGGTACCTGGTGGATATTGTCACATTTTCTTCGCCTCTGGAGCGGCAGGGCACCATGCCGCGATATGGTTGGGAGACAAAAGATAGGATAATAACGCCCGATGAGATATACAAAAAAGAGATCGCAAGTGTAATGCTTGAGAATGCCATGCATGTGCTTATTAAAAGCTGCGGATTTTACCGCTTTCGGGAGATGGATGAGGTTCTGGGTGATAAGGTAAAGGAGGTCGAGGAGTATGTTAAAAAACATAGAGTTGATTAAGCAAAAAGAAAACATAGGTTTGATCAAACAGTATTTCGAGATAATATGCAAAAAGGTAAAAGTGTGCGGAGTGCTGCTATTTGGCTCGGTTGCAAGGGGAAAAGCTAAGCCTTTCAGGAGTTATGAGAGTGACATAGATTTAATAGTTGTTATAGAGGATCTGCCTGAAGATCTTGAAAAAAGAATGCTTTATAAAATAGAAGTTGAGAAAGGGACAAGATCAAGGATACAGGCTATCTGGATGACTCCAAAAGAACTTGAAGAGCACATAGGGGCGAAATCAGAATATATCCTTGATGCTTTTGATGAAGGAATAATCATCTACGACCCTGAGGGCTTTCTCGAAAAGAAAAGATCCGAACTATCAGATGAACTGCATAAAAAGGGTGTCTCAAGGCTAAAATGGGGCTGGTCATGGAACATAAAAGCTGGAGAAATCATAGAACTATGAGAAATAAAGCCAGCCCTTCCATCTTCTCTGTACAGGCAAGATTTCAGGGCTATCGATCATGCGTTTGATCTGCGTTTCTATCTTTCCATTTATTGGTAAATAAAGGTCTCAGATATCTTCTTGTATTTCTCCATCTCTTTCTTGGAGTACGGTTTTACCTTTTTCATGGCATCTCTTAGATGCTGGTTGCTGACTCTTAGCTCCTTGATAGATTCCTCATCCAGTGATTTACCCAGATTAACATATTCTCTTATTGCAAGCATGGTGGCCTCATTACATACGGATGCAAGATCTGCCCCTGTGAAGCCATCGGTATCATCTGCAAGTATATTCAGATCAACATCGTCCTCAAGAGGCTTGTTTGTCAGGTGGATATTGAATATTTCATATCTTGCTTTCTCATCAGGCGCAGCTACGTAAACCATACGGTCAAGCCTGCCAGGTCGGAGAAGCGCAGGATCGATGATATCAGGTCTGTTGGTAGCAGCAATAACAGTGATGTTGTGCAGATCCTCGATGCCGTCTATCTCTGATAGTATCTGGCTTATAACCCTTTCAGTAACATGAGAGTCTGAGCTAACCCCCCGTGTTGGGGTTATGGAGTCGATCTCGTCAAAGAAGATAATGCATGGCGCTGCTTGTTTTGCTTTCCTGAATGTTTCACGAACCGCCTTCTCGCTTTCGCCTACCCATTTGCTTAGGAATTCTGGCCCTTTCACACTGATGAAATTGGCCTCACTCTCTGTAGCTACTGCTTTAGCTAACATGGTCTTGCCAGTTCCTGGCGGACCGTAAAGCAGGATACCCTTTGGTGGTTTGGCATTTAGATGATTAAACAGGACAGGATACCTCAATGGCCACTCTACTGCCTCCTTCAACTCCTGTTTTGCGTCCTCAAGTCCTCCGATCTCGCTCCAGTGGATGTTCGGCGACTCTATGAACACCTCACGCAGGGCAGATGGTGTCATCTCCCTCAGGGCATTATTGAAGTCTGCCGCAGTAACGATCAGCTTGTTCAGTATCTCGGCCGGGATGCTCTCCACATCAAGATCAAGCTCAGGAAGTACACGCCTGATAGACCATATGGCAGCCTCTCGTGCCAGGGCTGCAAGATCTGCTCCAACAAAACCGTGTGTGAGATCAGCGAATTTCCCAAGGCTCACATCCTCAGCTAGAGGCATTCCCCGTGTATGGATATGCAGGATCTCAAACCGTGCTTTCCTGTCAGGGACTCCAATCTCGATCTCACGATCAAACCTGCCTGGACGCCGAAGCGCAGGGTCGATGGCATGAGGTCTGTTTGTGGCACCGATGACCACTACCTTACCGCGCGTCTTAAGACCGTCCATTAGAGCCAGAAGCTGCGCTACAACGCGCCTCTCTACTTCGCCTGTGACCTCTTCTCTCTTCGGGGCAATGCTGTCTATTTCATCTATCAATACTATGCTTGGCGAATTCTCCTCTGCCTGTTTGAATATCTCTCTGAGACGTTCCTCAGATTCACCATAGAATTTACTCATGATCTCAGGCCCGCTGAGTGTCGTGAAGTTAGCATTTGTCTCTGAGGCAAGGGCTTTTGCTAAGAGGGTTTTTCCAGTACCAGGCGGCCCGTGAAGCAGTACTCCTTTTGGCGCTTCAACCCCGAGGCGTTCGAAGATCTCAGGATGCCTGAGCGGAAGTTCTATCATCTCCCTTACCTTCCTGACCTCATCTCCCAGACCGCCTATATCCTCATATGAGATTCTCGGTATGGCAGGGATCTCTTTTGCAGGCCTGTCACTGATCTCTATCTGCGTGCCTGCGCCTATTATGACAGAGTCAAAAACAGGTTTTGCAGAGACAGCCACAAGATCAACGCGGCGCCCCATGATGTTCAATTCAACTACATCCCCGCGGAAGATTACCCGCCCTTCCAGGCTATGGGCAAGATATGCTTCTCCTCCCTGGATTTTCAGGGGCTGGGTTGGAGCAAACAGGACCTTCTCTGCGGATGCAGTCTGTATCTTCCGTACTTTCACCCTGTCATCTATGCCGATGCCGGCGTTACGTCTCACTGTTCCGTCTATGCGTATCAATCCTGTGTTACTGTCCTCAGGATAACCAGGCCATATCAATGCTGCCGTCTTTTTTGCGCCTTCAATACCTATGACATCGCCTGTCTGTAATCCGAGACTATAGGCTACTTCAGGATCTATACGTGCAATTCCTCTTCCAGCATCGTATGATTTTGCTTCGCTGACCTTTAAAGTTACAACTTTATCTTTTCTATCAATAGTTACCATATTTCAATTACTCAATTTTTACGGTCTTTCCCTTCTGTCTGGAGGGCTCTTTGAATTTAAAAGTTACCTCCAGTATACCGTTGTTATACTTTGCCTTCGCATCATCTGGATCAACGTCCAAGGGGGTTTTTACACGTTTATAATACTTCCGTTCCCCATCAGCTTTGATCACTACCTCATTCTCAGTTGCATTGACCTCTATGTTCTCTCTTTGAACTCCTGGCATTTCAACTGTTATTCTAAATTCATTATTCTTCTCATCAATCATTGAACTTGTAAAAGGCTCTCTCATATCCTCACCTCTACCTGTAGGTCTTACGTTTCCGAAATGCTCTACATGCGGCACTCCGTCAGGTCCTACCTGTAGGCTGAACCCATAGACCAGTGGTCTGTCGCCGAGTGATCTCATCATGCGGTTGACAGACTCGTTCATCTCTTCAATCTCTTTCTCAAATTCATCAAAAAACCCTCTTGCAGGTCTTCTCCAATCTCTGAACATGTTTCTCTAACCTCCATGTATTAATCTAAATCTTGAGTGATATACTTTAGCATATACTGTAGCTCTCTCTATCCTCTTTTATTATTTCTTTTCTTTCCATTCTTGTTAGATATTCCTCAAGCACATGCTCGGGTATTCCAAGCTGTATAGACAATGCACGCTGGCCCATGGGCTTCTTTAGCAGGGCATAGAGTATCTCAGCCTCTATGTTATCCTCTGTGACCTTCCCGATAGCGTCCATGCACGATCCCATTGCATGGGTGATGTCTGCCTGGATCTTCTGGTACTCCAGCATTATCTGCTGCCTCTGTTCCAGGAGCTTCTGTATCTCCTTGTAATAGGATATTAGATCTGTTAGCGCGTGGACATCTTTTCTACGATGTTCTGGCGCAACCGAGATAGCGATGGTGGTCATCTCTATTTCAAAGGAGTATGGCGACACAGATACTTCCAGCTGCAGGTTGTCTGCGATGTTGAAATATTTGCGCCGCTGATCGTCCACTCTGGCCTCAATCAGACCCGCACGCACGAGTAGCTCAAGATGCCCGAGTACCGCTTTTGCACCAACATCAAGCCGTTCTGCTATCTCGCTCATATAGCATGGCCTGCTTGCCAGTAGATGCAGGATTTTCCTGCGGTTCTCGTTTCCGAGTATGTCTAAGAGTTGTGCTGATCTCATATCTATACTTAACCTCAAGTTAGTGATTTGAGGTTAGTAACCTCAGGTTAGTATTGATGGTATATAAATGTTGCTAATATGGGTTCTGTCAAGTGAGGGTTGCGCAAAAGAAATGGCCAGTTCTATCCCAAAGTCTTTTGCAATCTTATCTGCTTTCTCTTTTTGAGCGCCTTCAAGTTCTTTAGTGGTTATCCAATCAACACTCCTCAATTCATTTTTTCCTGGAGCATTTTTTCTTCTTACCTCTGATTCTACTGATTTTGGTATGAGCAAGTTATCAACAATTCTGAGGCAGTGAAAGCAACCTATCTCAGAGAGGTGAATTATGGGATCTGTATTAGAAATAGCTATCTTAATCCCCATATAATCCCCATTTTACATCCTCTATTACTGCCTTCTCTTCTTGTGTTAGATGTCTTATGCGCTCTAGAACCTGCTGTATATCGTCCATTATAACTTCATCTTTGTTTCGGTAGATACCCAGTTTAACGAGTTTATTTAACTCGCTTGATAATTCGACTGTTATCTCAGCTTCAACTTTTACTGTTTCTGACATTCAGATCACTAAGTATGTATCTTGTTTATAAACTATATTAAGTCTCTTGAAAAAGCTTATTCCATGTGTGTTTCTTTTCACTATGCCAATAACCATCTACCGCCATACCCGTGCCCGTAGAGTAAGGAAATAGCTTTGCAGTCATCGCCTCCTCATCAAACTGCGCACGGACGGATTTCCCGTATTAAGCTTTAGTCTGGCTTATCCTTAAGCATTAAGGGAAATCTTTTGGATGATAAGTTTCTATCCCAGCCCGTCCTTTTATTCGTAATAGAAAATCGTTATTATCTAAAGATACAAGGACAGCATGATGTTTTAGCGCAGTTTCAAGATAAATAGAATCCATTGAATAAGTTCCGTATAGCGCCCCTGTATATCCCGCGCTGGTGCAAAAATGATTATCGCATATTTCCCATATAGAAACCATGCTCCTGAGATTGTTCTCCAGCGTCTTTCCCGCTTCCATTTCCAGGTATTTTGTTATGTTCCGTATGACCTCGGTCATGCAGATGGTAGGCTCAATGAGATAGAATTCGCCATCGGCTACCGCCTGTATTACTCGTTTGCAATCAGAAGAATAAGGCTCGTTCCCTTTCGTTGAGGCGATAAAAACATTGGCATCAATGCAAATTGGTTTCATTCATTATGTTTCCTATCCTTTTTTGTCATTTCAAGGGCAGAAGGGGCAGTTTTTGGCCACTTTTTCTCAAGTTTTTTAGCTTCGGCAAGCCATGCTTTTGCTGCTGCTCTTGTCTCCTCTTCCTTTATACGGCTGCCGCTCTCGAGAACCAGCTTTTTGAGGTCATGTATCTGCTCATCTATAGACGCTATTTTCTCAATTATTTCTACATCTGGCATGGTTCTTATTTTTATTTTTAGGGTTTAAATAGTTGCTTTTTAAGTTTTAATTTATCATGCGCAGTTCGCAGGATCGCCTTCTCAAGCTTCGGGGCGTGCCGTCCCAATCAGGTGATGCGGGCTTGTACTGCACCTCCGGTGGCGCGCCAGGAAGCGGGGCGCTCGCGGATTGGCGAATGCTAGACCTATCTCTCTGGAAGGTTTGACTTCAGTACTTACGTGTTTATGATGCGGGAAAGTAGATATTTCTGTATGGTGAGCAGCATTATCATATCTAAAAATCATATTGCCTTTGCCATCTGAGAGATTGAATCTATATTTTGGCCGTTCCTTTCCGGTCTATATACTCCATAAAAGTAAATACAATTTGTGGGCTAAGATCCTTCTATTGATAAAAGCCAAAATAACCTGAAAAGCGATAGAACCCTCATGCACCCGCGCCGGGATGCCCCGCACCTTCCAGCGCAGAGTCCGTTACTGAAACATGCGCTCATTCTCATGCTCCAAAAAGCGATGAGAGTCCTGATCAACCTCTCCAACCTTGAGAATTGACGTCATCAATCGAATAAACTTTCCATATTTTTTATAATTTACAAACGCTGCCTTCTGATTCTAACTGCTCCATGTGAGATTACGGTGAAATTATGAGCGAACTCATTTTCATGCTCCTGAACAGCCTTTGCAATGATATCTGCTTTATGCTTCGAGGATAATCCCGATAAACGGATTAAAACAACCCCATAAATTATGCGATTCTGCCGAAAAACCAGATCCCCAAAATCTTTGTCAGCAGTAAGTAGCAGCGTTCCCTCTTGATTTGCCCTCTGGATCACTTCATCATCGAAAATGCCTGGCTCAATCTCTAAAACATAGAGAATAACATGGTTATCCTTCCTGAGACGTTCAACAATAGGTTTGTCAACGTTCTCATCCGCTAGAAACTTCACCAGCAGTTTCCTCCAAAGGATAGACTACATCTGCTCGTAAAGCTTCTGCTGCAAAAGATAATGCAGCCTGAATAGCCTTCCTTGTAAGTCGAGGATGGGCTTCAAGGATTTGTTCAACTGTTTCGCCTGCAGCAAGCTTTTCAAGTATTAGTTCTACTGTAATGCGAGTGCCTACTATAACAGGCTTGCCCATCATGATTGAAGGGTCTGATTGAATTAGATCTCTGTACATATTTCTATCTCCGATCTACAGTCAATTGGTTTTTCTGTATTACTTTATTAGGAGAGCTATGCTATAAAAACGATGGACGGTATTATAAATGTACGCATGAACAAATCATGGGAAAAATTCCTGAAAAAGCAGGGCATAGAGCCATTATTTGTCCATCCCTATTACCCGCATGATAAAGGCAAGACCGGGAGGATGATAAGGAACTAAGGTTGATAACATGAATAAAAAAAGTCCTGGCAATTTCCGGTTCTTTAAGAAAACCGGTCGTGTCCTCGAATCATTGAACAGGAACTTTGAACATCAACAGTTCCTCTAAT
>DYGR01000082.1 GCA_020724545.1 Candidatus Methanoperedens nitratireducens | reverse complement strand
CAATACCGCTTGCGAGCGTACCTATGCTCTCCATTCTCTGGGCACGGAAGAACTGTGCCTCGATCTTCTTTCTCTCAGTTATGTCCGTGTTGACGATGAGTATTGATTTTTGCCTCCCTTCACTGTCGTGCACCATGGTCAAGCGGCTCTCTACTATGATCTTTTTACCATTTTTCGTTACCTGCTCCAGCTCGCCGATCCATTCTCCTTCCTCAATCACTCTCTTTTTGGCCTCGATAAGTATGAGTGATTCTTTTTTATATAGAAGCTCATCTACTTTTTTGCCTATCGCTTCCTCCTTCGTATAACCATACAGGCGCTGGGCACTTTTATTCCAGTATATGATACGGTGCTCTAAATCTCGCACAGTAATAGCATCTTGTGCTTTGTCAAGAAGGGCTGCTTGCTCTCGTATTTGCTCCTCAGCTATCTTGCGCTGAATTACCGAACCTAATTGAGTCGCAATAGTTGAAACTATCCCAACCAGTCGCTTGTCCTCCTCGCGGAATTCAAACATATAAAATATGACAACAGCCAGCACCTGATCGTTTGCTATAATAGGAACTGCCAAACTTGCTTTGAGATCTGCTTCTCTTGCGATCGGTGCACGGGGAAAAATTGTATCTGGGATAACTGAAACATCCGGAATCCACTCAGGCTGCCTGGATGACCAGACTCGCCCGGGTAGTCCAATGCCAGGTGAAAATGTGAAATTTTCGCTCAGTCTTCTAAATTTCTCAAGGCTCATATCACTGCTGTACCATGCTGAGCTACACTCAAGAACTGTTCCGTCTGGTCGTGGTCGTGGAATCCACGCTTCTGCAAAATTCCATCCAGTGGTTTCACATACCTTCCTAAGTGCAACCTCCAGCGCTGAGTGAAAATCCTGAGCTTCATTGATTGCCTGTGTCATTGATTGCAAGAAACTGACTTCCTCTTCTGCCCGCTTGCGCTCTGTGATGTCTTTGGCGATAACGGTGAGGCCAAACTTAGAGGGATAGGCATTAATTTCAAAAAAGTGGGTCTTGCCTGCAACCCGGTACTTATTCACGAAACGCTGGGATTGCTGTGTTTTTAAGACCTCTTTGTACTTCTTTTCTGCTCTTGTCTCTTTAAGCTGTGGGAAAAGCTCGAAGAGAGATTTCCCAAGAGCATCTTTCGCCAAAATACCAGTAAGTTGTTCAGATGCCTTATTCCAATAGGTATATCTTAAATCTCTGTCCATAGCAAAGAAGACCTCACCAATACTTTCTGCAAGTTCTCTGTACCTAACTTCGCTCTTTCGAAGTTCCTCCTCTGCTTGTAGGCGCTCTTGTATCTCAGTCTCCAGTTCTACGTTTGCTTCTTCAAGATCAGCAGTCCGTTCCTGAACCCGCATTTCTAATTCATCGTGTGCTTTGCGCAGCGCCTCTTCCGCCTGCCTGCGCTCTGTAATGTCGTGGATGAAAACATTTACGCCGTCCTTGGAAGGATAGCCTCTGGCCTCAAACCATGCATCGCGCGGTGGATAGAACTGTTCGTACTCGACAGTGGTATTCTCGGTCACTGCCCTTTGAAGCTCCCTGTAGCCGATCATATCTACGATATCGGGGAACATATCCCAGTATACCTTGCCAATGAGGTCGTTTTTCTTCGTATGAAGGAGCTGTTCAGCCTTTTTATTCATGCGTATTATCCTCCACTCCCGGTCGAATGCCAGGAACGCATCTGTTATGCTCTCAAGGATTGTAGTGACCTGTTCCTGTGCAGCCTGAGCCTCGCGGTAGAGCCGATCTCGCTCTTCCTCTGATCGCCTGCGTTCTGTTATGTCCCGTGCAATCGTTGAAGCACCTATAATCCTGCCATCTGCATCCTTAATTGGGGAAATGGTTAGAGATATATCGATCTGTTTTCCATCTTTTCTAATATGTACGGTTTCGTAGTGCTTAATGTGATGCTCCTGTCTTATTTTTTCAATAAGTTTGGTAAGCTCATCGTTGCGATCTGGCGGAATCAGGATTGAGATAGGTAGTCCTGTGATTTCATCAGCCGAGTAGCCATATATCCTCTGTGCGCCAGAGTTCCAACTTATAATGGTACCATCCAGTGTCTCGCCTACGATAGCGTCATCTGATGATTCAATAATAGATGCCAGAAAAGAAAGTTTTTCTTCTGCTATGAGCTGCTCTCCAGTCCTGTCCTCATCTCTCATCCTGCCTCCTACTAGAATTAGCAGAACTTTTGTTAATAATCATCCGTTATAAATGAGAATAAGCCCTATAAAAATCTAACGCATAATATGATAGTTATAGGCATAATTTACAGATCAATACTACATAAAAATCTGAAATCGGTAGTGATAAAATATGTAGTGATACACTCACTACAATAATATGATTTAGAAAATTAAGCAACGATGGTAAAATTCACTATGCTGTGGTTGAGAATCTATGAATCAAATGGGAATTTCTCTATTCTAAAGACAGAAGACTTATTGACGCCATAGGTTCGAAACTATAGCATCATGAACCCGTTGCCTTGACCCCCAAAATACCTTTTTTTCCATAATTACTATAACTCTGCACTTCGTTTTCATTTATTTTTGATTCAATATGTATCAATACATATTATATCATTTGCCGCCATTGACAGGTGATGATTTATGAAATATGGTTGTCTGGTCTTTTGTAATTTTTTAAACCGCAGATGAACGCAGATAAACGCAGATTAGCTTCATTGGAATTAGATACCATTCACGATCCTTTTAATTTCCATCCGTGGTTTACTAAAATTTATCAAAAGGCAAAGTTTCAGCCCAGTTATTCTAAGATAGTTCAAGCACTGGGCAAAATGAACAGTATCGATTTCTTTTATCGCTTTTACTTCAATTATGATTTCATCCTCGACCAATATGTCTGCAATGTAATAATAGCTACACATTACTTTTAAAAGAAGGATTTTATTCCCAATGCGACATACTAGGATCGCTCACCTCTTTTCACCGGTATTGTGAAATAGAATTTCGAACCTTTTCCAGGCTCGGATTGCGCCCATATCCTGCCGCCATGGCGTTCCATGATTTTCTTACAGACAGCAAGGCCAATGCCTGTGCCAGGGTATTCGGTCGTGGCATGTTCGCGCTGGAACAACTGGAAAAGATGATCCATGAACTGCGGTGCTATGCCTATGCCATTGTCCTGCACAGAGAAGACCCATTCATCTCCCTTTCTCTGCGCCGAAACATGTATGCGTGGCACCTCTTCTCTTTTTCTGAATTTGATGCCGTTACTTATAAGGTTCTGGAGCAACTGGACCATTTGTGTGGCATCAGCCATTACAGTGGGCAGATGGTCATGCGTAACTTCCGCTTTATTCTCCTCAATAGCAACCTTAAGGTTAGTCATAACCTCTTCAAAGATAGCCTCTAAGTTGGTCGGCTCAAATGGTTTTCCGCGCGTGCCAACGCGTGAGTACGCCAGCAGATCCTCGATCATCCTCTGCATCCGCGCAGCCCCATCCACGATATAGGCGATGAACTCATCAGCACTACTGTCAAGCCTGCCTTTGTATCGCCTCTCCAGAAGTCTGGTAAAGCCAGATATCATGCGCAGCGGTTCCTGAAGGTCATGGGAGGCTATATATGCGAACTGCTCTAATTCGGCATTCGAGCGGGCAAGCTCTGCAGTCCGTTCCTGAACGCGTATCTCCAGCTCATCCCTGGCTCTGCGCAGCGCCTCCTCAGCCCTCTTGCGCTCTGTTATATCACGAAAAATGCAGTGGAGAGATACCCGACCGGATAAGTTGATTGCCTGCACCGTCACCATAATATCTCTGAGTCTGCCATCCTTAGTACGATGCCGGGTCTCAAAGTCATCCCTGCCTTCGCGCAAGATCTTCTCGATACGGGCTCTCGTTTCTTCTGGTTTTTCTATTGCTTCGAAATCGAAAATTCGAAGTCTTTTGAACTCCTCACGCGTATAACCAAGCTGGCGGTGAGCTGCTTCGTTGAATTCTATGGTAGCTGCAGTCTCTGGATCTATGATCAGAACTCCATCGGCTGATCGATCAAAAAGCGTGCGGTAGCGTATCTCCGACTCACGAAGCGCCTCCTCTGCCCGCCTGTACTCGGTAATGTCCTCTCCAGATCCCAATACAGCGATAATTCTTCCTGTTTCGTCCCTCAATACAGAATTGTGCCATGCAATTAATCTCTCTTCACCGCTCCTGATCAGAACAGGATTCTCATAGAATTCAACAGGTTCAATATCTCCAGCCATCAGCTTGTTAAAAACAGCCTTTATGTTATCCCTTATCCTCTGTGGGATAAAGGTATCAAACCAGTTTTTGCCCACTATTTCATTTTCATTATATCCTAAAATATCACAGCCTTTTTTATTTACCAGGGATACTTTTTGATCAGCATCAATAACCACCAGTGCAACTCCTGCAATATCGAGATACTTTTTTGCCTTATCACGTTCATTTTTAAGTACCTTCTCGGCGCGCCTGCGCTCGGTAATATCGGTGTCAGCACCGCGGTAGCCTGAAAGATTCCCCTCCTCATCCAGGATCAGCATACCGTTTGTTTCCATGATAACGATATTTCCATTCTTATGCACGTTCGGATTAACAAAGCCCCTGAAGGATTCTTTCCTGGCAAAATTCTCAAATGCTGCTTCTTTTAGCTCTTCTCTTACATCTGGCGCAAAAAAATCATAAAAATGCTTTTTTCCAACAATTTCATGCGGCTTATAGCCAAGTATTTTCTCAATGGCAGGACTTGAATAAGTATACAAACCATCAGCATCGACTTCCCAGATCCATTCACCCGCGCTTTCTGCAATCTGCCTGAAGCGTTCCTCACTCTTTCGAAGTTTCTCTTCTTCACTCTTGCGCTCGGTAACATCCCGTGCGACTGCATAGATCAGATTCTCCTCAACGACAGGCCTTGAGGTCCAGGCCAGCCACTTATATGAGCCGTCCCTGCACAGGTAGCGGTTCTCAAAGAAGATTGTGGCAACGCCAGCCCTGAGCTTCTGTAATTCGGCGATTGTCGCTTTCCTGTCCTCAGGATGGACAAATTCAATAAAAGGCTTTGACTTTAGTTCATCACCTGTGAAGCCCAGTGTTCTTTCCCAGGCAATGTTCAGTTTCTTTATATAGCCATCAAGACCTGTAATACAGAACATATCAAGCGAGAGGTTAAAGAACCGCTCAAGTTCTTTCTCAGCCCGCTTGCGCTCTATGATCTCAGCCTGCAAAGTTCTATTGGTTTGCGCCAGTTTCTTCTCTTCTGATTTAAAAGCAATAAAAATATACGAAATTATAATGAAATATGCTATCAGCCGCAGCAGGTGCCAGAACCACCAGTCTCCGTACCACAGTTGTGAGAACGGGAACAGTAGACCTGCCCAGCCATTAAGCAGGCAGAAGTTAATGAATAAGAGGTCCTCGCGGCTGCGGCCAGAATGGTAGCGAATAACAAAATACACTGCTGCCAATAGAAAGAGAAGTCCTCCAAGAGTATTGATTGCTCTGGCAGAGGATGTGAAAGCACCTTCGCTTATCATTGCGGGCAATATATCAGAAAAAGCAAAAGAGAATATGCCGAAAATAGTAGTAAATATAAACACAAGAGCAGGCAGTATGCTGGCCAGCCGTGATTGAGCAATGCGATACGGCAGCCAGACAAGAGCGAACAGAAAACCGCCTGCAAAGACAGCCATGCTGTGAAGCCAGACGAAGGAATCACCTGGAGGGGCGATGGAATGAAATAAATCCAGCATACCAATGCCTACAAGTGCACTTGAGACCCAGATGTAGTAACCTGGAATTTTCTTATTTTTTTGCAGCAGCAGTACAAGCGCGGCGATAGATAGGGCTGTGAAGCCTCCAAGAGCTTCAGCAACCGAATGGAGGGGTATATCCATCCACTCCCGATCTGCTAGAAAACTATAGAATAATATACTTACTGTAATGGGAAGAAGAACACTCAAAAGCAGAGATAAAATTATCATCGAGTTGAATTTAAAGCGAAAGCCTTTCATATTTATCACGTTTTTTGAGCGATTTCTCCACCCGCTTGCGCTCTGTATTCAGTTGGGCAATTTCTTCTCGTCTCAGTTCTTCCTCTATATTATCGAGATACTTATTCAAATCTTATTCTGCTGGCATCCACTTGAAGATAGAAAGTTGCCTTAAATCCAGCTTTCTTATATCGGATTTATCTTAGCAATCTTTTCATTGTAATGAATGCCATGATATATGTATATTTGCCTGTCTATTTCGTACTCATGACATCGTATATGGTCTTCAATAATTTTTCAGTAGTATAAGGCTTTGACAGGAATGCATGTACAGGGGTGCCTGCAATTCTTATAAGCTTTCCATTCCCGGTTAACCCACTGATCGCTATAATCCTGACACCTGGATTGATCTTACGCAGTGCCCGAATGCATGCCTGACCGTCCATGATCGGCATCATCATATCCACAAGAACAACCTCGATCACTTCCCTGT
>DYGR01000024.1 GCA_020724545.1 Candidatus Methanoperedens nitratireducens | reverse complement strand
CTCCACGATTAAAATCGGGAGCTTGCGCTCACCCCTTGACCCCAACGTTCTGTCATTATCAAATGATTTTATTAATAAAAAAGTAAACGCTGGGTTGTATCTTTGTATTGTTGATCAAAAACCTGAAGAAAAACGTATAAAACCTCACTCATCTCTTGAAGAAAATTTTAAAAATCTAAACACTAAAGTTGATTATACAACCACTCTTCTCTTTAAGAAGATAAGAAAAGAAGACGCATTGAAAGTGATAGGATTGCGGAATCTTGATGAAAAAGAAAGAAAACTACTAGTTGAATATTTAGACAAAGAGTTAAAATTTAAATCACTTTTAGAAAGTCTTATGTTTACCGAACCTTCAATTATTCCAAAGGAAAGAAAATAATGTGTGACTTGTGTAGCTATTTTAAAAAAGATGAACCTTTTAATTTTCATCGCCCTGACTCAAAAACTAAAGAGGTATTGGTTGGGAAAACAGCCAACAAGTATCTTGAGGAATTTGAAAAAAAGATATATCCGCATGCAATGAATAATTCTCTTATGACTGCAATTATAGGTCAGCCAGGAGCAGGTAAAACACAGTTAATTCATTACATAGAGGGACGCTCACAAAAGGAAAAGGATAGAGTTTCTTTAATCCTAGAATTAAAAGATGTGAGAATCGATCGCAGCTATTTAGTTAACTATATATGTAGTAATAATCATATTAATATATATTTAAGTGAATATGGATATGATTTGCCTAAAGATAAGGTATCTAAAGAAATAATTCCTATTGTAAACAATTCAATAGAAAAAATACGGATTGAAACCAAAAATAATAATGTCGGAATTTGTCTTTTAGTGGATGCAGTTGATGAGTATATAAGAAAAGTTAAATCTACGGGTTCAGAGAGAGATAAGGTCATCAGTGATTTACTCGGAACGTTTATGTTCTTATTAAATGACTTCCCTCGCCTCTGTGTGGTTTTTGCAATAACTAACGATGTTTATGTAGAATTTAAAGAGGTACTGAAAGAAGCATCTCCAGGCAGGCGATTTTTATTTATTTCTGATAAAAATGGAGAACCTCTGAGATTAGAAAGGCTGGATGAAGAAGAAACACAGATGATGGTATCAAAATATCTAAATATATGGTCACAGAGAAATGCTAATCTCCCAATGCTTCCTAATACTGCAACTAATAATGGTTTAAACATTTTTCCTTTTACACCGGATGCAATAAATCTCTTCTGGCGTGCTGGAGCGATTCCCGGGGATACATGTATGGCATGTATCATGGCACTGAAAAACAAAATAATTCATCCACATAAGCCAGAAAAGCTTGATCATCTTATTGTTACAAAGTCTGATGCAGCATGGATTATCAAAAAATATTCTGGCTATTTTGTAAACTACGAAAAAGAGAGCGGTCTTAAAAAGGAAATTGAATCTTTACTTGAAGGAGATCAAATAAATTATGAATTAGAAAAAATAGCGATGAAGGCAATGCAAGTAAATTCAAGTTACTCTGATGCAATAATAGAGGCATTTGAAAGTTATACTACGGCACTGGGTGATGATTTTAGAATACAATTAGGCAATCGTAGAAAATTTATTAGAGATAGGTTTCGAATAGGCAATGAGTACAAAGTTATTGATTTGATTATTAATTTTAAATCTAAAAATATCGGTATCCAGTTTATTTTAAAAAATTCAAGAAGAGATTTGATGAACAAAATTGATACTTTATCAATAGCTCTTAAAAATCAACAAATAAAAAGTGGTCTATTGGTTATAGAATCTGAGAATAAACAATTTTTTGAAATGGCAAAAAAAGAAATTGAATTAAAAAAACCAGATTTTGAGGATATTGTTTATAGAATGAATTATATTAACACATTACTTACAATAACAATTGACGAGAGTTCTGTTTGGTGTATATTGGGGTTGCATGAATTTATTCTTGGAGATAAAATCAAGATGGAAAAATATTCAAAGCATTTGGATAAAAAATTAAATATATATAATTTATTTAAACAATTGATTAATAGAGGCCCAGAATATTTTGGAGGAAATGTATCACCAAGGAGACATACGACAGATAGACCCGAATAATAGCACTCGAATAGTTGTTTTGATTGGACATTCCGAACTTTCCACTCTTGTAAATTTTAATTTAAGTATATATCCTTAACATCACGATTTCAGATTATTTACTTTATATCCTGAGTTCCCATGGTATCCTAAATTTTGCATGTACCTAATTAGGTACAGCACACACTATCTGATCCCACTTCTGAAAACCAAATAGTATAGCTACATTGATGGTATTATCTTTAATATTTGTGTCTAAATGAACGGGTCCAATAAAACATTAGGTTGTGGAGTAGGTAAAAGATTGAAGCTATAACTTTCAAAACCATTTACCAGACAATTGTTTAGGAGTGTAGTGCTTTATATATTCTATCGCATCTTCAGCGAATTTTGAAACATAGTATAATTCTTTAAAATCCTTTTTCACAAAATTCTCCTGATATCCAATTTCAAACTGAGCTATCAGATTGTCATAGTAGCCGTTAGTATTTATGAAAACAATCGGTTTATTATGAAGCTGGAGCTGCTTTAGAGTGAGTATCTCCATAATTTCTTCCATCGTTCCAAAACCGCCAGGCAATGCGATAAAGGCATCAGATTTTGATTCAATGATTTCTTTTCTATCGCGCAAATTATTTGATGTTATTAGCTCATCAGCAGTTTGATATGCAATGCCCTTCTCTACCAGTGACCTGGGAATTACGCCAGTAACTTTTGCTCCGTGGTTTTGTGCTGTTCTTGCGATAATTCCCATCAATCCCATATTGGCTCCACCGAAAGTTAAATCAAAACCTTCCTGACCGAGCCTTTTTCCCAGATCTATAGCTGTATCACGGTATACAGAATTTACTGCTGAACTCGATGAACTGAAGACGCAAACTGTTTTGATCATATTTTCCATTTTTTCAGTTAAAAATGCAATTATTGAAAGGATTTCTAGCAGATTGAATTTTTAATTCAGCTATTCTCTCAGATCAGGCGGCAGCATATTCGGAATGCCATCATCGATCGGGTAATACTCTTTGCATTTTCCGCAGTATAGAGTTCCTTTCACTATTTCTTTTTCATTCTCTTCTGTTACTTCAAGTACGAGATCGCCTTTACACATCGGGCAGCACAGGATATCCATCAGGTCTCTTTTCATGTTATTTACACCTGAACCTCTTTAAACGTCATCTTCATAATCAAATTATCGGTAGATATAAACGTTAATACGTAGT
Source organism: Candidatus Methanoperedens nitratireducens (assembly GCA_020724545.1). Lineage (GTDB taxonomy): Archaea > Halobacteriota > Methanosarcinia > Methanosarcinales > Methanoperedenaceae > Methanoperedens > Methanoperedens nitroreducens_B. The sequence continues at coordinate 41,902 of DYGR01000024.1, read as the reverse complement.
AGATAGGTGGAGAGAGGAAGGGCGGCTGCCGGTAGTAGATCTACTGCTGAGGAAAGTCCCCTCACCTTCTGGACCGCGGACACATTCAAGTGTGTAGGGTGAGAATCCTGGCTCTGGAACAGAAACGATACCGCAGCGCAGAAATGCGATGATTTTGAAAGAATGAGGTCATGCGTTTTGTGGATGGAACGGCGAATCCCCGCGGGTGCAAGCCGAAATAGGATAAAAGGGCAGTCCAGACCTGTCCGAGTACGGCGCAAAGCTGAATGCCGCATAAGCGCGACAAGGGTGTAGCCCTTTGCGCTAAACATAAAGGGGCTTACTCTCCTCACTCCCCTAAAGAGGGGTCTTTTCTACAATCATACCGTTTTTCATCGGGTAACGCTCAATAACCGAAATACTGCACCCTGTTCTCTTCAACTCCTCTGCCAGATCCTCGGTTATCCACCAGGCGGTCTCAACAGAACCATCCTGAATAGAGTACATATCCTCTGTAACTTCGGCCTCTTGCAGGATCCTTAAGCAATTCCCCTTGATAAGTCCATAGACAATGGTTCCATCATCAGTTACCTCATCAAAATCCCGTGCGTTCTTATTTGCAATGCGTCTAAATCTCTCCCTGAGCTGAACGGAATCCTTAAACCTCGAAGAGCAGAAATGGATCCTGCTGCCCTGTAATGATTTAACCAGTGATCCAGCCGCCTCTTTGCTTCCAAGGGCAGCAGATGAAACATCATCCAGAGTTACATAGCCCCGTATCTTAAGCTCATCTGCATTTGTTTCAGAGAACTCAAGCTCGTTCAGGTTCAGGAAGCCGCCCACTTCATCCAGTAAGGACAAAATACCGCCAGGATCGGATGATATAGATGGTATCTCGATTCCCGCTGAAAGACCAAGTTCACTGGCAGAAATGATCGACCTGCGATAAGGCGTCCTGTTGATATCGGCCCACATATGAAGCGGAGGATGGAACCTGATCTCATCAAGACCTGCACTCCTCAAAGACTCAAGCACTTCTATCCCGGGCGCAAGAGCAGTATATAGATGTACATGATGAGAGGCGCCAAACCTGTCCTTAAGAAGACGTATGTAATGAACCACCCTCTCTGTTCTTAGAAGAGGCTCTCCTCCTGTTATGCCGGTTCCAAGAGCATCCATTGAGATGGCTTCTTCGATCAAATCCTCATCCATCCTGATGGGCCTCTCATTTGCAAAGATTAAATCCTTCTTGCGCCTCACCTCTGAAACAGGACAGTAAAAGCAGTTTCTTTCGCATAATCCTGTAATAAAGATGACCATCTTTGCCCCCTTATAGCAGAGGCGGCATCCCTCAGGAAGATAATTATAAAAAGAGCCAGAGCGATCTTTTTCCATAGTTACTTACTGCGGTTAATAATATACTCGCCCAGCTCTTTAAGCCTCCTTTTTGCAGGGCTTTCATCAAGCGTTTCAATATAACCCTTTGCAAGTTCAAGTTCTTCTCGTGCCACTTCCTCTGCATAATCTATAGAATCAGAAACAAGATGCATCAATTCGCCGTTGTTGCATTTCATCATTCTCTCAATTGAAATACCTGAATTAAGCGCATCAAGGATCACTATTGATGGTCTTCCCATAAAAAGATCATTTTTTACTGGTTTACCTATGTCCTCCTCTTTTGATATGCAGTCCAGAATATCATCACGGATCTGAAAAGCTATACCAATATGAGTGCCGAATCCTGTGAAGTTTTTAATTTGTTCCTGAGCTCCTCCGCCCACTAAAGCACCGACCTCGGCAGCAGAACCGAACAATGAACCTGTCTTTCTGAACGCAAGCTCAAGATAGCTTTTCTTATCCTTTGCAAAATCAACAAGTTCCATTGCTTCTCCTTCTCCCATATAGAATAATGAGTCGGCTATGGCATGTATGAGCCTTGGGTCGCGTGCCGCTATCTTAAGTGAGAGGGCTGCAAGGATCTGGACTGTAAGAAGGGCCATGTCAGTGCCCCACATCTTATGGATTGTATGTCTTCCGCGCCTTTTTTCTGATTTATCAATTACATCATCCAGAACCAGGGATGATGAATGTATCAACTCAATTGAAGCGGCTGCAAAACTTGCATCTCTGGCAGTGCCGCCCACTGCTTCACATGAAAGTGTAACAAGGGCAGGGCGTATGCGCTTTCCTTTAGAATCTATGGCATATGCGACCGCAGCCGCAAGCTCAGGGGGCCTGATATCAAGAAGCAGATCTGACAGTTCTGAATCTACAAGTCTTGCACGCTCTGCTAAAAGCTGTTCAATATCCATTAGGTACTCCCATTACCGAAGTAAACAAAAGAGTTTCTATTTAAACTCATATTCCCTTATTATAGCTTATTATAAATAGTCTTTTCTATATTAAATATCCAGTTCACGCATTCTCTCAACTGCTTCATTGATTCTATCAACAGGCTGGGTCAGTGCAAACCTTATATACCCCTCGCCAGATTCACCAAACCCTATACCGGGTGTAGCTACTATCCCTGCTTTCTCAAGAAGCATCTTTGCAAAATTCTGGGATTCACCACTGACATGTGCCCACACATAGAATGTGGCCCTGGGAGGTTTTACCTCAAGCCCGAGCTCCTTCAGGCCCATGAGAAGTGCATCTCTTCTATCCTTATATATCCTGTTCATTTCACGGACACAGTCCTGCGGGCCTGAGAGAGCAGCGATCCCTGCTTCCTGAACCGCTTCAAACGCACCTGAATCCACGTTTGTTTTCACCTTTCCAAGACCAGCAATCATGTCGTGGTTCCCGACTGCGAAGCCGATCCTCCAGCCTGTCATATTGTATGTTTTGGACAGGGAATGCACCTCTATGCCTACATCCTTAGCACCGCTTACGTTCAGGAAACTTGGCGCTTTATAACCATCGTAGGTCATCTCAGAGTAAGCATTATCGTGAACAACCAGTATATCATTCTCATTCGCAAAATCCACTACATCCTCAAAAAACCCAAATGTAGCAGTTGCGGAGGTAGGGTTGTTGGGGTAATTAAGAAACATGAGCTTCGCCTCTTTAGCTACATCAGCGGGTATTGCTTCAAGGTCAGGAAGGAAATCGTTCTCGGAAAGTAACGGCATCCTGAAGGGTTTTCCGTCTGCAAGGATCGAACCGATATTATATACAGGATACGCAGGGTCAGGAACAAGAGAGATATCACCTGGGTTTAAAAATGCAAGCGGAATGTGGGCGAGCCCCTCTTTTGAACCTATTAGCGTGAGGACCTCATCCTCAGGGTTGAGATCGATGTTCATGGTCTTTTTATACCATCTTGCTGCTTCGGTCCTGAAAGACAGCATCCCCTCGTACGATGGATACCTGTGCCTGGCTGGATCATGGATTGATTTTTTCATCGCCTCCACGATATGGGGCGGAGTGGGCATATCAGGATCGCCGATACTGAGGTTGATGACATCAACGCCTCTCCTTATGGCCTCTGTTCTTGCTCTATCGATAGCTGCAAATAGATAGGGGGGTAATGAATTTATCCTGTTAGCGTACATGATCGCGCTGAAATGTTTTTTATTGTATATAATGATAGCCTATTTCTTAGATTTCCGTATTTTATGTTCAATTTTATTAACCGCCGATGAACGCAGATAAACGCAGATAACCTGCATCTGCGTTCACTCATCCTCTTCATCCTCCTCCTTTTTAAATGCTTCGAAATACAGCTCCTCATAGAGCAGCATTTCAATTACCTGCGATACAAAAAGGCGCTTCTGGTACCTCATCAGGTCCTCATCCATGTGCAGTTGAGCATCGATTTGAACCCGAAACAGTGCAAACCTGAATTTCTCTTTGTTATCGATCTCTAACGATTTTATGGTCTCTATGAGATAGGGCAACTCATCTGGTTCGTCCATGGCCTGCGCGATAACAAGGATATTATCCGGGATTTTTTCAATATCCAGTTCCTTCTGGCCTGTTAAAAGTTTCAGGGTATTCAAGGAATATTTTTTACCATTGATATTTACGTAATTCATACCTATAGTCTTAATCTATCAGCTCCTATATTAGCAAGACGGAGAACTAATGGAGACACCGGTAATCTTAAAGACATATTATAGAGGAAAAGTTAAAGAGTATTTTGCCAGGCCTGAAGGAGAACTGCATACCGACCTTGGAGTAATAAAACTTGAAGAGCTCAGGACAAAATCATATGGCGATAGGATAACATCTCATCTCGGTATTGAGTTCATAATACAGAAACCCAGAGCCCCTGATCTTTTTGCTCATGTAAAACGCAGCGGAGCCCCTATGATGCCAAAAGATATCGGGGTAATTATATCAAACACAGGGTTGTGTTCTTCTGATTATGTACTGGATGCAGGAACAGGTTCAGGGATACTGGCTATCTATCTCGGGGGAATAGCAAAAAAGGTGATCTCGTATGAGATCAGGGATGAATTTATCGGGATTGCACAGCAGAATATAGAACTTGCGGGTCTGTCTAATGTTGAACTACGCCACGGGGATATAGTTGCGGAGATCCAGAAACTGGATGAGAGATTCGATGTGATAACCCTGGATACAGGCGATGCACCAGCGGTAATACCCCATATCCCGCGGGTTATCTATCCAGGGGGTTTTCTTGCTGTATATTCGCCCTTTTTTGAGCAGACAAAAGAGATACGGGATGCCCTGGGAAAGACCGATTTAACTGAAGTGAGGACAATTGAGACTCTGGAGCGCGAGATATCTTTTACTGAGCGGGGAACACGTCCTGCAACTGCAAGAGTGGGACATACCGGTTTTATCACAATAGCCAGATATTGATTTATGTAATCAGCAAAAGTTCTGCGTTACTAATACCCTCATATCAGAGGCTATTGCCACACCTATGCCTTCTCTATCATAAGTTGGCTTTAAAATATTTTTCCTGTGCCCGGGGCTGTCCATCCAGCCATCTACAGCTGACTGTGCTATTTCTTCAGGGGTATTCCAGTTATAAGACGTAAAGTCTTTATAATATATTATTGAGTTATATAAATAACCTTTATAAAGATTTTCAGCAAGACCGTATGTATAATAAGAACCATAATATTTAAAGCATCGATATCCTGATTTTATCCCTCTGTCAGTGGGATTTTCTCCATCGGGATTAATGTGATCAAAATAGTCATTATCTGCCATATCCTGACTATTGTTTCGTGCTATATTTGCAATATCAGGATCATACCCTAAAGTGGATAACCCATTCTGTTGTCTTTTTTCATTGATTAATTCGTGGATCCTGTTCTCTAATAAGCTGATATTAATCTCAGACTGATTAATTGTTGTTCCTTTTACAATTTCGTCTGCAGGTTCCTTTAGTCTGTAAGAACTATCAGAGGTATGATCTGTGTCATCGTAATCGATAACCGGATTAAATACTATCTCTATCGGCTGGTAATTATTCCATGCCAAAAATAATATTATGAGAACGATCAGGAACCTGACCCAGTTTCTCCCCATTTCTCTTCCCCCACCTTTCTTCTGTCTAACCTTATACTCTTATGATATTAGATCCTATCCGAAAAATCAATCAATAGTATCTTTCTGAATGAACCACAGAGGACACAGAGGGCACGGAGATTTTTAAAATACGTCTCTGTGTTCTCTGTGCTCTCTGTGGTTTTAACTTTTCGGATAGACTCTTAATTGATATATAACATATTGTTTTATACTGGCAAATAGCCTTGCTTACTTGACGATGTTCCTGAAAGCATCCGAAATTTTTAATCTTAAAACCACCAATTAACGAGAGACCCCCAATGCGATTCGATAGATTCACCATCAAAGCCCAGGAAGCATTAGCAGATGCGCAGAGTATAGTTCTTGATAGAAACCAGCAGCAGCTTGAGGTAGAGCACCTTCTTCTTGCGCTGATCAACCAGAAGGAAGGTTTGACCCTTCAGATACTGCACAAACTCGGCGCAAACGCTGCAGGGATAGTATCCCGGCTTGAAGAAGAGATCGACAGGCTCCCGCGCGTGGAAGGCGCAGGGGCGGGGCAGCTCTACACTACCCCGAGGCTGAACAGCGTGGTTGAGGCTGCTTTCCATGAAATGGCGAACCTCAGGGATGAATACCTGAGCACAGAACATCTCCTGCTTGCCATATCAGATGAGAAAAACGGCATTTCTGCCAGGATCATGAAGGAGAACGGTGCATCAAAGGACGATATCAATACTCAGAGGATTAAAAGAAAGATACGAGGTGCACCACGGCGTGCGGATTAAAGATTCAGCGCTCATTGCAGCAGCGATGCTCTCCCACCGCTACATAACAGACAGGTTCCTGCCTGATAAGGCGATCGACCTGATCGACGAGGCTGCATCAAAACTCAGGATCGAGATTGACAGCATGCCATCAGAGCTTGATGATATAGAGAGGAAGATAAGCATCAGCCTCACGGAGAAAGCAAAGGATTTCATAGCGAGAACAGGCTATGACCCTTCATACGGCGCACGGCCCCTGAAGCGGACAATACAGCATAAGATCCTTGATCCCCTGTCAATGAAGATGCTCAATAAAGAGTTAGGTGAAGGGGACTCAATAGAGGTGGATGTAGAGAATGATAAGATTGTGTTCAGAAAAGCTGGAAGTTATAGTCTCCCGCCAAACTTATGAGAATTCGAACCGCAGATGAACGCGGATAAACGCAGATACAATGCAGCAAATCTGCGTTCATTTGCGTTTATCTGCGGTTAATATTTTATTGATTGTTATGCAGCAGACTATAGATTATACAAGAACCTCTTCTAATGACCGCCTGGGTGTATGCCCCTTCTCCTGTTCGGCATATCCCATACGGAAAATGTGTTGCGCAAACGAATCCGAATCCTGGATGAGCTTCATCAGCACAGCCTTAAATTCTGGAATCTCCACGATCTGGCTCATGGGCTGCGTACTGATTCCAAGATCAGTGGCCACCAGGCAAATCCTCTCAAAGACCTGCCCGGTCTTGATCTGAGACTCCTTATCATTCACTTTTGAGCCAAGAACAGCCAGGACCGATGCGCTCATGAGGGCTTTTGAGTCCTCTTTAGCCTGTCTTTTACCCATATCTATGTGTGTGATGGCAAATTGTGTTAATTTGGCCATAAGCCATGGTTCACCAAAAACACCCTGTCCTATCCAGTAACCAAGTTCCTCACGGTAGGCAGGATTAGAGAACAGGATTGCATCGCCACAAGTGATCAGTCTATCAACCTTCCGTTTGATCTCCAAATCGCTCGTCATATATAGCAGGATACACTCTTCAACGCAGCAATCCTGCAGACGTTTTAGGTCATCTGGAGGAACATGGCGCTCCTCGTATATTTTGTGGTTGGTGTATCTGACTGGAATCGCATTGAATAAAGTAGTACCCCTGAATAGTGATGGCTGACCCTGAGTTATGAATTTGATTGTGGCAGCCAGCTCCTCTTTATCGGGATCTGGCAGATAAACTACCTGATGCCCGTACCCAAAATGCTCTGCAGCTATCAGCAGATTCTCAAGCGCACAGCCTGTGCTAATGTATAACTCCCGCTGATCAGGGTCTGATACCTTTAACCAGCGGATCTTATCTGCAAATACCTGGATCTCATCCTCACCGATTGAGAATTTCCAGGGCTGTGTATTAAAGCTGGAAGGCGCGAGGATTGCATACCTTAGCAGGAATTTCAGCTTCTCGATTGAACTCACTCCTGTCGGGGCGCAGGTGTAGCGGATGCCCCGTACTTCAGTACGGGGAGGAAACGTACCCCACCTCCTCATGACCATAAATTATTTAAACATTGATGATTATATTCAATGCTATGTTGCAGACGTTGATGGTTAAACTGGATACTTCCGAAGAGCAGCATAATGCTCTTCTTAAGACTATGCACAGGTTTAACGAAGCGTGCAACTACATCGCTGATATTGCTTTTTCTATCAAAAGTGCCAACAAAATCAAGCTTCAGCAAATCGTTTATCGTGACGTCAGAGAGAAGTTTGGTCTTTCTGCACAGCTTGCTATACGTCAGAATGGATAGAGTAAGAGGACAGGCTGACCTTATCCTTCGTGGTGAGGTGTTCTATCTCGCAGTTGTTGTAGAAGCTCCAGAGCCTTCCAAGTTTGAGACTATTGATACTCTCGGTATTGACCTTGGAATTATCAATCTTGCTACTGATAGCGATGGAGAGACCTTCAGTGGGAAACAGGTCGATGATACCAGAGAGAGATATGCCAAACTCCGGGCTAACCTCCAGAAAGCTGGAACTAGATCCGCAAAGAGGCATCTTAAGAAGCTTTCTGGCAGGGAGAGTAGATTCCACCGTCATGTTAATCATGAAATTTCCAAGAACGTTGTTGCTAAAGCCAAAGACACTGGAAGAATGATTGCCCTCGAAGATCTCGAAGGCATCAGAACCAGAACAACGGTTAGAAAGGCACAGCGTAGCAGACAACATTCAGTAATCCGCCCTATTGTTTCGAGGATGTTTTTTGATTTGAACCATGTTCAGCCTCAGTTACAAGGCTCTGGGCTTTAGCCAGAGTTGGTTACTCAACTGTCAATGTCTTTCTCTCTTTAGCTTCCATCTTTTGCATTCTTATCTCAAGGATTCCATTCATGTAGGTTGCCTTTGAATTGTCAGGGTCAACTGATGTCGGCAGGGGGATTGCGCGATAATAAGCTCCCCGACGTCTCTCTCTGTATACATACCCCCTCTCTTCCCTTTTTTCTTCACGCTTTGTCTCTGCTGATATCTCAAGTCTATTCTTGGTCAGGTTTATTTTAATATCCTGTTTTTCAATGCCTGGCATATCGGCAGTAGCGATAACCTCCGTATCGGTCTCAACGACATCAACAGAGGGCTCCCTGTACTCGGCAGGAGGGGCTTCCCTCTCTCTAGGCAGCAGGGCCCTGCCAGGGGCTAAAAACCGTCCTCTGGGTCTTAGCCACAATTCCTCAAACATCCTGCTCATCATATCTTGGAATCTTCTAAATTCTTCTTCCCATGCATCTACCATTACTAACTACCTCCAACAACATTGTTTTTCTATGATCATACTTAAAACTAATGTTAACTGGAACCATAAGTTGAAACTGGAGATTTTGATGAGAGCCATAGAGGCTTTTTCGTTCTGATGAACTGGCTTGTAGCTTTAATGGTTTTAAGGGATGTTGCTAAGGGCACTGACTTGAGCAACGACGAGCTTGCAGCGCCCCTTTACAGCCGCCCCACGATGAAGCCCTGCACCGACTTTTAAAGATGTGAAGATCATCTCTGGGCTCCTGGTTGCTATCATGGCTCGGTTGGACAGGGCTGGGAAGTGGTTGAAAAATACATTTCCACCCAGAACTGTACTAGCGGCGAAAAAACTTAATAGGCAAAAAACGCTAACAAGCCCTGTACCCTTCAAGTACGGGGTATAGTGACTGAATTCTATAGGCGTTATGCGCATCCTTTGAATACCTTAAGACAGTTTGACAATTTGGGAACTGAATATGGGCATGCATAGCACTATAAAACCCGTTATTCAGGATTTCTTAGGGACTACATGAGGATTGGATTCGATGGGGTTTGGAGAGGGTGAACAATGCGCAATAAATAAGAACTGATAACACCAAAGAGAAGAGAAAGCACATTATCTACCGGTGATATCATAGGAATGAGCATACCAATTAATTGTTTTGAGTACGGAATATTTGATCTTGAAACCGATTATCAAAAAGAAATTGATGAAATCAATAATAGTTTTGGAAAGAAAGTATTCAAATTAATCTATTCTCAGAATGATAGAATCTTCCTTAAAGCGACGCAACATGTAGGCTTAATAAATATAAAAGGAAGGATTATCCAAATACTTCCAAAAACGTATCATAGGGATGAAGAATGTCCTGAAGAAAAAAGAAAGCAGGCAATCAAAAACTTATTTTATATGTTAAATCATACCAGTTTCAAACTTAAAGATTGGGACGCCACAGCTTTTGAAAAATTCGATGATATCTTTGAAGTCATAATATATTTATTCTCAAAAAATCTTTTAGATATTGTAAAGAAGGGATTCTATAGGAATTATATCACAATTGAGGAAAATAAATCTGGAGCTTTAAGAGGAAAACTTTTAGTTCATAAACATGCAACTGAGAATTTTATAACAAAACAGAAATTTTATATTGAATTTGATGAATTCTCTGAAAATAACCTATTAAATCATGTCTTTAAATTTACAATAGAACATTTGTCATATTTATCAACAAATGATATTAATAAGAAGTTACTGAGAGAATTGAAATTTCTATTTTCGGATGTGGACTACCAGTTCATAACAGATTCGGATCTGAATAGAATTACCTTTAGCAAATTAAATGACCACTATAAGCAACCTTTTAATATGGCGAAAATGTTCATACAAAGAATATGGTATCCTGAGTATTTAATGGCGCCAAAGGCAAAGGACATTTATGGCTTCTTAATAGATATGAACCAACTTTTCCAAGATTTCTTAGCATATTTTATAAAAAAATATAAGACAGATATTTTACCAGAACAGTATCGACATGCTGAAATACTCATACAAAAATCCGAGATGTATTTAGTATCAGATGAAAAAAGAAATGGTGTTTTCGAGCTAAAACCTGACATAATGATAAAAGAAGGAAAAGATTTCAAGCTGATTATAGATGCAAAATATAAAGAATTAAAGCCAGATGAGCGTAAACTCGGCATTTCACAAGGGGACATGTACCAAGTTTATGCTTACACTACAAGGTACAATTCTCCTAAGACAATTCTTGTTTATCCTGAATATGAGAATTATATGAATCCAATTATAAGGGAATTCTACAGCGATTCAAAAAAAATAAGTGCCAGAAGTATAAATTTAATGATGGATTTAAGTAAAAATGAAGAGGAGTTGAAGAAATGCCTTAAGGAAATATTGGCATAAATAAAATATGACTGTTGAAAATACGCCATTACCAGAAGAAAAAGAGAATATTGTAAGAAGTGGAATAAATTACAGCCCTAATAAGCATTTGAAACCATGCACGATGTACCAAAGGGAAACAAATAAGACTTGTTTTGAATATTCAGAATGCTTTGAAGATGAATGGGAGGATGGATGTTGGAGTTCTCATTCCTTAAGAGATGGGGCACATTACTTATCGATTATTAAACCAGAAAATGTAATAAAAAATCGATGTTATTTCTTGGTCACTAAACACCCCAATCAAAAACTGCATTTTTCAGGATTAATTTTTATTTCAGATGTAAAGAGTAATGAGAGGCATTCGTATATATTAGGAGAACCCATTCCTTTTGAGCCAAAAATTGTCAAATGGGAAGGGCACTTCAGAGGTGAGAAGTTTATTAAAAATAGCGATGCTATACTAATATTAAAAGATTATTATTCAAATATTAAAGATGAAAAGGTAAAGCAGATCATAGATTTTTATGAAATGGGAAAATTACCAGAGTTTGCTGGTAAGACATACTGGCATCCTTCTGATGTTGAAGCGGAAAATGAAACCGATGAAGAATACATAATAGAAGAAGATGAAATAATAGAGGGAATCATGATCGATGTTGCGAATATATCATATCTATTGGAAAATAATCCAAATGTGATTCTTTATGGGCCACCGGGGACAGGTAAGACTTATTTGGCGAACAAGGTTAAAGAGGAATACGAAAAAAGATTTGGATTTATAACTTTTCATCAATCTTATTCGTATGAGGATTTTATTGAAGGTATAAAACCCAAAACGAATGAAGAAGGTGAAAAGAAAGATATTTTCTATGAAGTGGAAAATGGTTTATTCAAAAGATTATGTGAGAGGGCTATAAAAAACGCAATTAAGAGGAGCACACTTTTATCCAAAGATATTTTAAATAGTAAGCAAAAATTCTTTAAGGATTTCTTTAAAGAATACCAAAAGCTAAACAAAGACGAGAAGAAAAATCTTTTTGAAGATGCTGATAAGTTTATGTTAATAATAGACGAAATTAACCGAGGAAATATATCAAAAATATTCGGTGAGCTTATAACACTGATAGAGAAAGATAAGAGATTGGGAGAAGAAACTGAAATTATTGCGACTCTTCCATATTCCAAAGAAAAGTTTGGTATACCTCCTAATGTTCTAATACTTGGGACAATGAATACTGCTGATAGAAGCATTGCTCTTTTAGATGTCGCTTTGAGAAGACGATTTGACTTCTATTTAATGCAGCCCAAAGCCGAATTGGCGTCTGAAGTAGAGGGTATAAGCTTAGAAAAAGTTTTAGATTCAATTAACAATAAAATAATAGAACTGTATGACAGAGATCATCAAATAGGGCACAGTTATTTTATTGGGATTAAAGATATGGATGAACTAAAATATGTATGGTTTTATAGAATTATACCTTTGCTTCAGGAATACTTTTATAATGACCATGAGAAGATAGAAGAAATTATTGGGAAGGTCTTCACAAATGAGGATATAGAGATGGATGATGATGATTTTATGAAAGCTCTCAACGCAATAATAAGGTAGAATAAAAAGCCATCCTACCATCAATTATTTGATGATGCAGTTGTCAATCTTCTTTATTATAGCCCCATGCAGTTCAAAAACTGTTTTCATTATCTTCAATTTACCTTTTTTTATGCCCCCTTCTTGCTGAAAAAGCAAAAACAGCGAATAAAACAATAGAAACCCTCATGCGCCAACCGTTGATGCTCCTGATTTCAATCGGGAGTAGTGACTTCTGATTCGCGGTTGATGAACATCAGTGAATTTATGCTGGCGATGTTATTTAAATTTAACTTTAGTGTTTTGCGTAAGTGATTAAATAACCTAAGAATCATAATTAGCCAGAGTTAGTGTCCGATGACCTGCTGGGGTAACATTGAAAGCTCACCGCTAAGAACGCAAAGGCCGCAAAGATTTGTATTGCTGAGCTTTGCGTTCTTTGCGTGCTTTGCGGTGATTAAAATTTAATTGGCTCCGTTAAACTCCAAAAGTGCCAATATTAGGATTAAGTAAACTATAAATATTCGTAAGTCACTATAGCAACTATAACAACTATATTGTTTCTATAGTTGCTAATAAGGTGAGAAATATGATCAAAATAGATATTGACGATGAAGTCTGGAAAGAGCTTCAAAAAAGGGCTATTCCGTTCGAAGATACGCCAAACAGTGTGCTAAGAAAATTGCTTGGGTTAGAAGATGCCGATAAAAAAAATTCTATAACGGAGATTGCTTCAAAAATTTCTAAAATATCCGAGCCCATTAAATTACCTACATTGATAAGTACAGTTCAAGTCGAGCCTCCAAATATAATTGGTTTTTTAGAAGGAAAACGCCTTTGGAAAAGATTTAAGGGTAAAGACTATTTTGCAGAGGTAAAAAATGGTAAATTTATTATAGATGACAAAGCGTTTGATAGCCCATCGCGTGCCGCAATGTACATCACCGGCACGTTCGTAAATGGTTGGCTATTTTGGAAATACAACGATCCTAATAATAACCAATGGTTACCTATTGACAAACTTAGATGAATCAGTCATTACTATAAAATCCGAAATGTAATATAAGGATACAACAATCTTTATCTCATTTCAGCCTGAAATCAGCATGTAATGTTTATCAAACAGAGAATTTTTAATCAGTTCCAGTCAATCAGAAAAAATAAGGAACCGCAGATAAACGCGGATAAACGCAGATTTGTAAAAACGCAAAGAACAGCAGCGCCATTTGCGCTTCGGTATGAAAAAGAACTACAATCGAGGCGTAGAACACTGATGACACGGATTAGACGGATTTTCACGGATGATTTTAATCCGTGCGTATCCGTGTCATCCATGCAATCCGTGTTCTATCTCGATAACACCATTAATCTCGTATCTGCGTTTATCTGCGTTCATCTGCGGTTAATTCACACAGTGGGGCTCGATAAATGAAATTTGCCGCCAGCGACACAATGCTCGCATATTTCAATACCCTCGAATCCGAGCTTAACCGCGCCATCGCCCTCGCCAACCGCGCGCGAGCAAACGGCGCCGATCCAAAGCCAGAAATAGAAATACCCATTGCAAAAGACCTGGCTGACCGGGTTGAGAAGCTCATTGGCGTGGAGGGGGTTGCAAAGAGACTCAGGGAACTTGAGATGACCATGTCGCGTGAAGAGGCTGCCCTGCAGGTGGGCCTTGATGTGGCAGGTGGGAAAATCTCAAGCTTTGAATCTAAAAAAGATGCTATTGACAAAGCCGTGCGGGTGGCAGTTGCAGTTCTTACAGAGGGAGTGGTAGCTGCCCCGATTGAAGGTATTGCCAGGATTGATCTCTCAAAGAACGATGACGGCTCGGATTATATCCGTATCTATTACTCAGGCCCTATCAGAAGTGCAGGCGGTACTGCACAGGCACTATCAGTCCTTGCTGCAGATTATGTGCGCAGGAGTCTGGGAATTAGCCCGTTTATCCCGAGACCTGAAGAGGTTGAGCGGTATGTTGAGGAGATTACAGCATACCGCAGGGTTGCCAATCTCCAGTACCTCCCCTCTGATAGCGAGATACGGCTTATCGTGAAAAACTGTCCCATATGCATAGACGGCGAGCCCACAGAAGAGGCAGAGGTTGATGGAAGGCGCGATCTTGAGCGTATCGAGACAAACAGGATTCGCGGCGGCATGGCGCTTGTCATTGCAGAAGGCATAGCCCTCAAGGCCCCGAAAGTGAAAAAACATGTTGATAAGCTCAGGCTTGATGGCTGGGACTGGCTTGAAAAATTTAATGTTACGGTTAAAAGTGATGATACCTCGGCAGTACTTAAGCCAAAGGACAAGTACCTGCAGGACCTGATTGCAGGCAGGCCTGTTTTTTCATACCCTTCAATGCCCGGAGGATTCAGGCTCAGGTACGGAAGAAGCAGGAACACAAGTTTTGCTGCTGCCGGCATCAGCCCGGCCACAATGGTAATTATGGCAGATTTCATCGCAGCAGGCACGCAGATCAAGGTAGAGCGGCCGGGGAAAGCTGCAGGCATAGCGCCTGTGGATACGATTGAAGGGCCAACTGTCCGGCTGTTCAACGGGGATGTCCTGAGGGTGGATACCCAGGAAGAGGCCCTCAGGATAAGGCAATCAGTACAGGTAATCCTTGATATCGGGGAGATCTTAATAAACTTCGGGGATTTTCTTGAGAATAACCACCCCCTTGCGCCATCCTCATACTGCTATGAGTGGTGGATACAGGAACTCGGGGCAAGAACATCCATAGAACATGGAGACCTGAAAAATCCAGATCAAAAAACCGCACTCTCCTTATCCGATACCTGTGCGGTGCCGCTTCATCCAAAATATACCTATCTCTGGCATGATATCAGCATAGAGCAGTATATTGAGCTTGCAGAGTACATACAGAAGAATGGTATATATGATGAAATAGTCTCGTTTCCTCTTGATGATAAAATAAAAGACATACTTGAGATACTTCTTGTGCCCCATAAAGTACGCGACAGGCAGATCCATATTGAGGAGCCCCTTCCTTTCCTGAGGTGCCTCGGGCTTGATCCCAGCCTGAACAAAACATGGGCTGAGCCGGAATCTGACATCATGGATACAGTCTCAAAAGTGAGCGGGATCACGATCAGAAAAAGGGCACCAACAAGGATCGGTGGCAGGATGGGGAGGCCTGAGAAGTCTGATAAGCGCGAGATGAGACCTGCGCCTCATGTGCTTTTCCCTGTCGGCGAGGCAGGAGGTAGGAGGCGCTCACTTAAGAGCGCAAAGGATTATGTTGATAACGGTGAGGAAAAGAATAGCGAGTTCAAAGTCGGGTTATCTGTCCAGAAAGAGAAGATAGGTACGATAACAGTCCAGGCGGGTGAGCGCATCTGCCCTCTGTGTAAAATAAGGACATTCAAGAACAGGTGCAGATGCGGTGAATTCACGCGCCCGCTGCTTAAATGCCCGTCCTGCAATATAGAGGTAAATAAGCCCCTGTGCCCTAAATGTAAAAAAGAGACGACATCGGTCACAGAGATGAATATCGACTTTAAATCAGAGTACCAGCTTGCCCTGAGTAATGTGGGCGAGAGGGATGTTTTTGAGTCGATAAAAGGCGTTTTAGGACTTACATCAAAACACAAGACGCCTGAGCCGCTTGAGAAGGGGATTTTGCGCGCAAAACATGATATCGTGATGTTCAAGGACGGGACTGTGAGATACGATCTCTCGGATCTGCCTCTTACGCATATCAGGCCTGATGAGATAGGCGTTCCTGTGGAAAAACTAAAGCAACTCGGGTATGCGAATGATATCCATGGAAAACCGCTTGCTGAGGAGAACCAGGTACTTGAGCTTAAAGTCCAGGATATCATCGTCTCAAAAGACTGCGCTGAATACCTCTTAAAGACTGCAGGGTTCATTGATGACCTCCTGACAAAATATTATAAAGTAGAGCCCTATTACTCTCTGGGCAGCATTGATGACCTGATCGGAGAGCTGGTAATAGGGCTTGCTCCCCATACATCGGCAGGCGTGCTCGGGCGTCTGGTCGGGTTCACATCCGCATCCGTGGGCTACGCGCATCCTTTTTTCCATGCTGCAAAAAGACGGAACTGCTTCCATGGAGATGAAAAATTATTGATTTACAGAGAGGATGGTTTTGAGCTTTTAACGATTCGCGAGCTTGTTGAACACAGTCTTACTGGCAAAAGAGAAAAAGATGATTTTGGAACCGAATACAAGGAGATACAAGGCCTGAAAATATTTGCTTTCAACATAAAAACGAAAAAATTCGAGCTGGCGGATATAACCCATGTTTCAAAACATATTCCTCCTGAAAAGCTGATCGAAATAAAAACGAAAAGCGGTAGAAAGATAATCGTGACTAAAGATCATCCGTTCCCGGATAAATCAGGAATAAAAGTGAGGGCGGAGGATGCAGATGAATTATTAATCCCATGGAACCTCAAAAGACCTCCTGTTGAAACTAAAGAGAACATCGACCTGCTTTCGATAACCGACACTGAAGACATAATGATAAGGACAGAAAGCGATGTTTTCGAGGAGAATGTACCTCTTTCACAGATAAGCAAAAATCTTGGAATGAGTTATAAGACCTTTACGAATTATATTTACAGAAAATCATATCCGTTAGAGCTTGTCAACAGATTTAATCCTGACGTAATCGATAAAGGAAATTACCTGATAGGGAGCAGAAGAGATAAGGTTTCTATAAAACCCAGCATAACCGTGGATGAAGATTTCTTATCACTGTTAGGATTTTATTTAGCTGAAGGGTTTATTAAGAAGAATCAAATCAATTGTCATCAGGTATCTGTAACCGCTACTAAAGAATGGACAAAACGCATATTAAAAGAAAAAATAAACGCTGTTTTTGGCTTATGCCCCAGTATTTCAGGAAACCATGTAACGATATGCTCAAGATTTGTCTACGAACTTTTTGAGGAACTTAAAATCGGTAAAGATGCGAAAACAAAGAGGGTTCCGAACTTTGTGTACGCTCTGCCAGAGGATAAGATAAGTGCATTTTTGAGAGGTTATTTCACTGGAGATGGATCGTGCTCTTTGCAGAGCACGTTAGAGGTCAATTTAACTTCAGTAAATAAATGGCTGATAGATGGTGTGTCATTCCTTTTGATGTTTTCTGGAATTAAGCACTCTATCTACGAGGAAGAAAGGACTGTAAAAAGTAACCTCATTCTAAAATTCTATGGAAAACCGAAATTGATCCATTCATATAAGATAAGGATTTATGGCAGCGAAGCAAGAAGATTCATAGAAGACATAGGCTTCCTCGGTGAAAAGCAGAAGCATGCTGAAGAATTGCTTAAAAAATGGCTGGCTAAGAAAGGTCGGTCAAGAACCTGTTTTGATGAAGATGTGTTCATTGATAAAGTTGTAGAAAGAAAAGAGATAAGCTCTCAAGATAAATATGTATATAATCTGACAGTCGATACCCACCACAGTCTCATTTGCTCGGGAATTACTACCTTTCAGTGCGACGGCGATGAGGACTGCGTGATGCTCCTGATGGACGGTCTTCTGAACTTCTCGCGCTCGTATCTTCCAGATAAGCGCGGCGGACAGATGGATGCGCCTCTTGTGCTGACCTCGCGCATCGATCCAAATGAAGTCGATAAGGAGGCGCATAACATAGATGTGCTCTTCCAGTACCCTCTTGAGTTCTATGAGGCAACGCTGGAATACAAGAATCCCAAAGACCTTGCCAGGCTCATAGATACTGTGAGCGGAAGGCTTGGCACGCCAGGACAGTATGAGGGCTTTGGCTTCACGCATGATACCACGAATATAGCAGCAGGTCCAAAGAACAGCACATACAAAACGCTCGGGAGCATGATCGAAAAGATGGATGCACAGCTTGCCCTGGCCCGGAAGATAAAGGCTGTGGATGCACAGGATGTTGCAGAGAGGATCATTAACTCTCATTTCCTGCCTGATCTGATCGGGAACCTGCGCCAGTTCTCAAAGCAGAAGGTCAGGTGTACCAGGTGCAATGCCAAATACAGGCGCCCTCCCCTGCGCGGGAACTGCTCGAAGTGTGGGGGGAATATCGTTCTCACAGTCCACGAGGGCTCGGTCAGGAAATACCTTGAGACATCGCTTCGGATCGCGGATGAATATAATGTGCGAAAGTACACAAAGCAGAGGCTGGAATTGCTTGAGCTTGAGATGAGGTCTTTATTTGAGAGCGATAAGGTGAAGCAGAAAGGGCTTGCGGATTTTATGTGAGGGATGGGTTTTAAAATTCATAGATCTCCGGCCCATACGAACTGAAAATAATAACCCTTTTCTGTAATTTTGTTTCTATCGATCTATCGTAAAAGGATCTATGGATGAACGAAAGCTCAATCTCTCTTTTTTTCCTTACTATATCTTTTTCATCCCCATCATATTTCTTAGATAGATGTGTCCCTTTATTAAGCAGCATGCTTCTCAAACACACGGCAATAAGCATAATAATCTGCCTATCGCTCCAGTTTATGTTAGAAGAGCCGTTCTGGGCATAAACAAAGCTGTTGCTATCCAATTTTCCATAAAGCCACATATCGCCGTTCACATAACCCTTGGCATGCCTGAGAATCACATTTGCCTCTGGCAGTGTTTTAAAAAATTCCTTTCCCTCATATGCAGCCCATTTAGTGGAGTAGTTAATCAGGAAATGCACTGTATGCTCAGCGCTTATTGCAGTTATCTCTTCAAGGCTTCTTAGATCCTCTCTCAGATCGTAATCAGCATCCTTCGGGCCAATACTGCTATCGTATTTACCCACAAACCTCAACCTGACATTGTTCTTCCTGGAATATTCCCTGTACATTTCAACATGCCGCCGCATGCCCTCATATATGTCACTGTAATTTACTCTCTCCTTATGTCCCTCGTGTATAACATTGATATAGCTGTTCTTTGCACCCAGCACCCTGAGAAAGTGGATAAATCTCATGACAAATAATCCACCATCGAAGTATGCCTCAGATCCCTCAAGTTCGGTAGAGGTCCTGGTACCATCGGTCATATCGTAGATGACCAGCTCCTCCATATTTTTTCTGGAGCTATCAATGTCCAGTCTCTCACAACACTCTTTAAATATTCCATGGATTTTTTCATCTGTAGGTAGGGTTATCATAGTTGTTCTTCCGTGTTTAAGTTCAGTAGGATGCCACTATATTAAGAATCGGATGTATTATAAGTCTCTCTAAAGGCATTATGACTACGTATGGTTCACGGTTAAAAGAGAAAGAGAGAATCCAGGCCATTGATCTTATCAGAGGGGTTGATATTGTTCTTATGGTTTTGTTTAACTATTCTGTCACTTTAAGTTATTTCGGACTAATCTACATATCATCCAGTTATCTCTACTGGTTTATTTTTCCAAGGTCAATAGCTTCTATTTTTATTTTCTTATCAGGTGTTGTTGCCTATATAAGCTATGAGAGGAGTAAGAATCTTAACAAAAGATATTTTGTAAGAGGGCTGAAACTTATGCTTTTTGCTATTTTTATTACCCTGTTTACTTATATACTGGTGCCAGGGGGAACAATATACTTTGGCATACTGCATTTCTTTGCTGTTAGCTCTTTTCTTGTGCCATTTTTCATTAAACACAGTAAACTCAACTTAATTGCCGGGGTATCGATTATACTATCAGGCTTATACTTACAGCGAACAGAATTCGATTTCCCTTACCTGTTATGGTTAGGCCTTATACCTGAAAACTTTTCTACATTTGATTACTTTCCCCTGATACCATGGCTTGGAGTGCTTTTGCTTGGTGCATATTCCGGGAAATATATTACCAGAAGAGCTAATAGGAGATTCAAAAGCAAACTGGCTGACATATTCATATCTTTAGGTAAAAACTCTCTTACAGTTTATTTAATCCACCAGCCAGTACTCGTATTTCTTTTGATCATCATGGGGTTTGAACTCTACTAACAGTGTTAGCAGGGTTAAACAGATACCCGGAATAACCCTGGTTTTAGCTCTTCTGTGTTGAACTTAACATCAAGGAACTGTTCTGTTACCCATATGCTGGTCTCTGTGTGAAGAGTAATGGTTCTTGTTGTAAAAGAGCCACCTCCAGCCAGTGCCATATAAGGGATTAACTGATCTGCAAGATAGATATCCACCCCTGCGCCGGATTTAAGCTCAGCAAGTATTGATTCTGCCGCACTGCTGCCTAATTTTTCAGCTCTCAGGCCAGGCCTGCCAAGAGCAGTCCCTCCGGCTGTACCGCACCATAATGTCAGGCCGCTTCCGGTTGATGGGTCTTCTTTTACCTCAAGTGATATCTTCGCAGGATACCCTGCCTCGCGCAGTATTTTCTCAGCCGATGAAGCCTGCCGCTCAGTCACATGAGGCGGCAGACCAGATGAATGGGAGATCCCCTCAATGATAGCGCATTGATTCATATCAAAACTCTCTTTCTTCAATATCGAGGGATTGATAATAGCCTCGACATTCCCTCCTCCGCGCGGATAATAGCCCCTGTGTATAACATTAATCCCGCAATCATACCCCATACGAGAAAGTGCACGCAGCGTGATGAATCTCAGGTAATCAATGGACGGTGACCAGGACACGTCTGTTCCGCCGGTGATACTTACTCTTACAGGCCGGGGCGCAAGCATGGCAGCAGGCATAAGACACTGGAGAAGAAGGGATATACTGCCGGCAGTGCCGATATCAAATTCATATGCGCCTCCTTTTATTTTTCCGGGCTTAAAACTCAGCCGGATAGAATGAAGTGAGCAGCCCTCCATCTCTGCTTCACAGATGGATGCAACGCTCTCCACAGCTTTTACATGCTGCGCTGCAAGTCCTGGTTTTGGCCGCTTTTTCCTGATATTATATATCTCAACCGGTTTCTCAGTAACAGCAGAAAGTGCTACTGCTGTTCTTAATATCTGACCCCCGCCTTCACCATAAGATCCATCCAGCTTCACAAACCCATTATCCGTCTATCCGCTCATAAGCCTTATTGTTAAGTAGCGATATTTATCGGCTATGGTACTGGTATGTATAGCCGGTGTGGCTCTCAATAGATCAATAGTAGCGTCTATAGGGAAAAATCCTGTCGATTCTGCAATTAAAGCAAAAAAGCTGGGCGCAGATATTATTGAGATCAGGCTTGATCTTCTGGATACTGGTACGGATATGCGCCAGGTACTTCAGGATCTGGGGAAAACAGGATTGCCTGTTATTATTACCAACAGAATGAAGCAGGAGGGCGGTGCATGGTCGGGGGGTGAAGCCGAGCGCATCCAGATGTTGATCTCCCTGTTACCTCTTGCCGATGCGGTAGATATAGAATTATGCGCAGAGAACAGGGACGCTGTTATTAAGGAAGCTAAAAGCGGCGGGAAGACGGTTATAATATCCACGCATGATTTTAAAAGAACGCCGGGTTCTGAGGATATGATGGAGATCATAAACGAATCCTTTGATGCAGGCGCTGATATCGCCAAGCTTGCCGTAGCGCCGAACTCGCTTGAGGATGTGCTGCAGCTGTTCGATGTTACCCTGCATGCTAAAGGTGCGGTATGTACGATAGCCATGGGTGAGATAGGCAGGCACTCGCGCATTATTGCGCCGATCTACGGCTCTGTCATGACCTACGGTTATGTTGAGAGCGCAACAGCACCGGGGCAGCTCAGGGTGGATGAGATACGATCAATATTAAAGATGATTTAAATTGTATTAACCGCAGATGAGCTACTATTTGATTTCAGCTTTTTGAGAAACTGGAGGATTTGATATGAATGCATATCTGCGTTCATCCGCGTTTATCTGCGATTCCTAAACTTTTTTCAACTCATTTTCAAAAGCAGCGCAAATTATATATGTAAAACAGAGCAAAGATTAATTTCAGAAGGTGGAGTACAGAATAGATCAAAAGGAGAGATATGGAGGGTAAAGTATGAGAACAAATCAAAATAAGAAAGATAAGGGGAGTGAATTATGAAAGCTGTTGTATTTCATGGTATTGGCGATATCCGCCTGGAGGATATGCCTGAGCCGCAGATCGAGCAGCCAAACGATGCCATCGTGCGCCTCACGGCTTCTTCCATCTGCGGAACTGACCTGCATATGGCCCGCGGCACAATGACAGGGATGCAGCCAGGCACGATCATGGGACATGAGGGTGTAGGAATAGTCGAGCAGATCGGGCCTGAGGTGCGGAACATGAGGGTCGGCGACAGGGTCGTTATCCCGTCCACCATCAGTTGTGGATACTGCACCTACTGTCGCGCTGGCTTTTTCTCCCAGTGCGATAACGCCAACCCTAACGGACCTCTGGCAGGTACTGCCTTCTTTGGAGGGCCGAAGGATACGGGACCTTTCAACGGTCTTCAGGCTGAGAAAGCCCGCATTCCCTACGCCAACGTCGGGCTTGTTAAGCTGCCAGATGAGATAAGTGATAACCAGGCGATCATGCTATCCGATGTCTTCCCGACCGGCTTTTTCGGGGCAAGGCTGGCCGAGATCGATCCGGGTGATACCGTTGCTGTCTTCGGGTGCGGCCCTGTAGGCCAGTTCGCCATCATCAGCGCCATGCTCCTCGGGGCAGGCCGTATCCTGGCGGTCGATGAGGTTCCCTCTCGTCTTGATATGGCGAGATCACTGGGGGCAGAGGTGATCAATTTTGAAGAAGAGGAACCAATCGAAGTGATCCATCGCCTCACAGGCGGAATAGGCGTCGACCGTGCTATAGATGCAGTCGGAGTTGAGGCAGAGCATCCACACAGGGGGCCTGCTGTCAGACAGGCAGAGCAGAAGGCTGAGGAATTCCAGCGGGAAGTGAAGGAGGTTGCGCCCGAAACCCATCCGCAGGGTGATGTCTGGAAGCCTGGCGATGCACCTTCCCAGGCACTACAGTGGGGGGTGGAGGCACTGGCCAAAGCAGGAACATTATCGATCATAGGCGTTTATCCTGAAACAGCCAGGTTCTTCCCGATTGGCCAGGCGATGGGCAAGAACCTGAAGATCAATATGGGAAACTGCAACCATCGAAAATATATCCCGATGCTCATTGATCTTATCCGCAGTGGTTCAGTTGATCCAGAGAGATTCCTGACACAGGTCGAGCCTCTCACCTCGGCTATTGAGGTCTATAGAGCCTTCGACCTGCGACAGCCGGGCTGGATCAAGGTGGAGCTTGTGCCGGGGATGTAGATTAACAGGATCAACAGGATAACGCAGATTTATAAAAAGGCATCTGCGTTTATCCGCGTTCATCTGCGGTTTATAAACTCCTATATTTTGAAAAAAGAGAAGTATCAAATCAAAGACAGTTTATTTTCCGAGTCGATTCAGTCTGAAAGAACTAAAAATGTCTTTTCCATAATGTGATCTTGTTGATGGAAATATGCCCTCACTGGCTGATCTGACCTCTTCTATAGAAAAAAAGGCCTTGGGATTAAATCTCTTAATTATGCCCACAACATTATTGACCTCTTTGCGTTTGATAATCGTGAAAACGATTTTTACCTGGCCTGTAGCTCCTTCAGCATCCACGCTCGTAACCCCATAGCCAATAGATTTAAGCGAATTAATCAATTCGCTCGCGTCCTTTTTTGTGATAATACGGACAACCAGTGTACCCATTGCCATTTTGTTTTCAATATATATTCCTGCGAAATTTCCCATTGCAAAACCTCCTGCATAAGCGACATAATAGGCAATGTTGGTGAGATTTTGCATAATTTGTCCGAGCGCAAAGAGCCAGATGATTATTTCAAAAAACCCAAAAAGTGGAGCAAGGTATTTTTCGCCTCTTGAAATAAAAATTATGCGTATTGTCCCCAAAGTAACGTCTAAAATCCTTGCAGTAAAAATAAGTATCGGCAGAATAATCCATGCGAATATTTCTGAATTTAAAAAATCGGTGCTGATCATTTCCAATCTGAATCCATTAATAATCTTGATATATTAATAGATTCCTTCGCTATTCCTTATTTTCCCACGGCCTTGAGCGCATCCTCAAATATCCCAAAGCCGCAATCGATCTCCTCCTTAGAGATTACCAGAGGCGGTACGAACCTGATAACAGATTCACCTGCAGGAAGCATGATCAATCCACCCTCAAAAGCCTTCTTAATGATCAGGTCACGTTTCTCAACAGCAGGGTCTTTGTTCTCCTCCACGAGTTCCATACCTATTAGAAGACCCATGCCCCGTACATCCCCGATTATCTGATATTGATCCTTTAACTCATTCAGGCGCTTCATAATATATGCGCCTTTATCAACTGCTTGATCTCCAAGTTTA
This sequence comes from Candidatus Methanoperedens nitratireducens, assembly GCA_020724545.1. Classification (GTDB taxonomy): domain Archaea; phylum Halobacteriota; class Methanosarcinia; order Methanosarcinales; family Methanoperedenaceae; genus Methanoperedens; species Methanoperedens nitroreducens_B. The sequence goes on along the minus strand of DYGR01000024.1, from coordinate 17,105 downwards.
TTGCTTTCCATAAATTCAAGCGCTGCAAGCCCGGAAGCAGAGGCAAGCAGGTTTCCCCCGAATGTGTTGCCATGGGCTCCGGACGGCCAGCTCATTATCTTGCCCGTTGATAACGTAGCGCCAAGAGGCATCCCGCCGCCAATTGACTTTGCCATGCACACGATATCAGCCCTTACATTAAAATTCTCCATTGCCATGAACTTACCTGTGCGGAAGCCGCCGCTCTGGATCTCATCAGCTATCAGCAGCACGCTGTTCTCATCACATATCCTGCGAATCTCTTTGTGGAACTCAGGCGGTGGGACTATGACTCCACCCTCTCCCTGTATGGGTTCCACCACTATAGCAGCCGTATCCTCAGGTGATAGCTCCCTTTTGAGTATGGTGCGCTCTATCTCTTTAGCACAGGCTATACCGCACTGGGGGCATTCAAGATTAAAAGGGCAGCGATAACAATATGCATAATAGGAGTGAACGACCCGAAGGGAAGGGAAATGCTCTTTATGCCGTATTTTTGAGCTTGTAAGAGATAGAGCACCAAGCGTTCTTCCATGGAAGGCACGGTAGAATGCAATCATACTGTTTCTCCGTGTGTACCAGAATGCAAGCTTCATTGCAGCCTCTACCGCCTCTGCTCCAGAGTTTGAGAGGAACACCTTCTCATACTCTGTTAACCCACAGAGCTTCTCTGCCAATCTCAGCGGCATCTCTGCATAAAAATCTGAAAACTCACAGTGGAACATCCTCTCTGCCTGCTCTTTAACAGCGTCTATGACCTCTTTGCACCTGTATCCTGTATTCATTACAGCCACACCTGCGGCAAAATCGATGTAGCGGTTGCCATCAACATCGAATATTATCGACCCCTCAGCATGGTCAACCACCAGGTCATACAGTCGCGTAAGTGACGGTGATATGACTTTATTATCCCTGCCTATGATATCCCTGGATTTTGGGCCTATAGTTCTCATAGTTCTCATTATCCCTCCTAATACGCCAGATCTATCTGTGCTTTCTGGAGCTTTCCGCTGTAATCAAAATAAACGGTTTTCAATTCTGTGAATTCCTCTATCGCTGTTGTACCTGCTTCACGGGCTCCGTTTCCTGATGATTTCACACCCCCGAACGGGAGGTGGATCTCAGCCCCGATTGTAGAGGAGTTGATGTATGTTATGCCTGCTTCTATTTTTTCAATTGCCCTGAAAGCGTTCTTAATATTCTCTGTGTAAATCGAGGATGAAAGCCCATATACCACAGAATTGGCGATCTGTATTGCCTCATCAAGATTACCGGCACTGATTAAAGATACAACAGGGCCGAATATCTCATCCTGCGCTATTTTCATATCAGGAGCTGTATCTGTAAATATTGTGGGTTCAAAGAAGTAGCCTGGAAGGGGCTTAATGATCCTTCCACCCTGTACCAGTTTAGCACCTTCATCTTTTCCTATCCCTACATATTTTGCTATCTTCTGAAGCTGTGAGTTATTGATGACAGGCCCTATATCGGTACCCTCATCAAGACCGTTCCCTACTTTAAGCTGTTTTGTTCTCTCGATAAGTCTCTCCTGAAGGAGAGGCAGTATCTTCTCATGCACTATGACGCGGCTTGCTGCAGTGCACCGCTGCCCTGCAGTTCCGAACGCTCCCCACAGAATTCCGTCTACAGCAAGGTTCAGGTCAGCATCGTCCATAACAATGATAGGGTTCTTCCCGCCAAGTTCAAGAGAGACCCTTTTCATATCCCTGCTTGCCTCACCCATTACCAGTTTACCCGTCTCAAGTGAGCCTGTGAAGGATATGGAGCGTATCTTCCTGTTCCTGATAATCGCGCCGCCCACAGTGCTTCCATCCCCGGTCACAAGATTCAGTACGCCTTTTGGAAGCCCTGCCTCTGTGAGTATTTTCATAAGTTCTATGGCAAGTATGGGCGTATCGCTTGCAGGTTTAAATACGGCTGTATTCCCAGAGATCAGGGCAGGCATTATCTTCCAGGAAGGGATCGCGAGAGGAAAGTTCCAGGGCGTGATCAGCCCGACTACACCTATGGGCCTTCTGACCGTAAGACAGAATTTATTCGGAAGTTCAGACGGTGTTGTCTCCCCTAAAAGACGTCTTCCTTCCCCTGCTGCATAGTACGTCATATCGATTGCTTCCTGAACATCCCCCCGCGTCTCATCGAGGACCTTTCCCATCTCGATTGTCATAAGGCGCGCAAGCTCTTCCTTTCTTTCCTCAAGCATCCTTGCTGCCTGAAAGAGTATCTTGCCGCGATATGGGGGAGATGTGCTGCTCCATCCCTCAAAGGCATCTTCAGCGCTATCTGCAGCATGCTGCACGTCATCCTGCGATGCTCTCTGTATTTTTCCTATTAACTCAAGAGTTGCGGGGTTATAATCATCAAAAGTCTCGCCAGTGCTTGATTCTACCCACTCTCCGTTTATGAAAAGTTTATATTCCTGCAAGGTACCTCACCCTGCTATAAAGTTGTAGGCGATGCTATTTTAAGGTTTTTGTGTCATCACATAAACCTGATTCCCTTCGGTATCTCTCCGATTTTATCCCTGAACTTATCCGGCCACTCCTCAGGCTCAAACCCCTTCTGTGCAAGGAACACGCTTGCCCACCTCTCAAGACCGATACCAGAGCACCCGCTCCATACATCCTCTGCGGACTGCGATTTCACATTAAAGCCCCTGGGATATTTATCACCGTTAACGCTCAGGTTCTGGAACTCAAGCCACTCCCCATCCTTGCCCCTGTAGGGCAGCGGCGCCTCAAAATCAATTGTTCCAACATCATCTCTCCCTGCAAGCCCGATCATCCCCTCCTGCGCCATGAACCACGGGGTAACCCATGCCATCCTCCACTCAAGATCAAGGATATCGTTGAATACATGCTTGTAGCACTCCTGCATATCCTTTGAGTGAGCAAGGACCTGCTCAGGCGTACCGATGAAAACAAGTTCTATCCTGTGGAACTCATCCACCCTCTCCATGCCGTGTATGCCGCCGCTCTCGTACCTGTGGGATGTGCCTGAGCGATCAAATACCTTGATGGGGAAAGAATCATCAGCAATAATCTTTCCCTGCAGGAATGGCCAGAACGACGGGCACTGTGCATAGGCCATACCGCCAAGAGGTTTATCGATTTTCTCCCAGATGAGGTCAAGAGGTACTTCAAGAGTGACCTTGTAGTAGTCCATTACCTCCTCCCAGAACGCCGGGTCCCTTGTCTTCGGGGGACAGACATAGTATATCTCAGGGTATATTCCCTTTGCATGACCTGAGCGCTTCCATACTTCCCAGGGAACAAGCTTCGGGAATATCATCTCAACGTAGCCAAGAGGTTTGATTATCTCCTCAAGTACGATCTGCTCAAACGTCCTGAAGATCTGTGTCATCTGCGGCCCGTGTATCCACTGACCCCGGCCTACACCATGCTTTATCCAGCCGCGCCTCTCAGCCTCCACGGTCGGATCGCCCTTGAATTTCATCTCTTTTTTAGGACTCTCCCATAGAAGGCTCCAGTGTTCAGCTTTTCCACCAAAGCTCTGCGCGGCTATCTTATCCTCTATGAGTGAGATTATCCTGTCAGGAATCTTCTTCTCAAGTTCTGCTTCCCCGACATCGAGTGTGAGCGTAATCATGCCATCTGCAAAATCTATTACCCTGACATAAGGTATTTTGTGCTGGCGCAGTGCCTGCTCAGAAGGTAACTTAACAATGAACTCCTCTATTTCCACGCCTCTTATCCCGATCCTGTGTTTCTTACCAAGCACTCCTGCAAGCGGTTTTCTGAGACGTATAAATGCATCGTGGGCGCGCAGGTACCGATCAGATTCGATATCAAAAAATACGCTGTTATCCTTGATATCCCAGCCCATGATCCTGGCGCCTCTTCCTGCCGGGACACCTTTTTGCAGTATGGTCGCTTTTGCTTCTTCGATGAACTTCTCTATGTCTGCGCGTGCTGCGCATGCATCTGCGCTTGTTTTGAAAGCGCCTTTGAGGTGAAAGTAAGGTTCCATTATCTCATCAATCGTTCTTATTTGAGGTATCACTTACGACTTATTTCTTATTAATACTTTCATCAGCCTTTACCACCCTACCACCGCAGCGTCTTCTGCCACGCTTCCTTGAACTCATCGATCCCCGCGCTCAGGATCACTTTCTCACCGTCCATTATCGTAAAATTCTGCTGCCATGTAACCGCGCCGATATCCGCAAATACATTCCCTTCCATGATCTCCTCGAATCTCCCTACCTTATCAGGTGACACTGTCACCACGAAGCGGCTCTGGGATTCTGAGAACAGTATAGTATCGGCGCGCTTGATGTTCTCGGCAGGCACCTTTGTCAATTCAACAGTCATGCCTGAATTTCCTGAAAATGCGCTCTCAGCCAGTGCCACACCCAGGCCACCATCTGAGCAATCATGGCATGAGGCCACAGTGCCCTCACGGATGGCTCTCTCAAGAGCTGTATAGAGCCTTTTTGCACAAGCTGCATCCACCTTCGGCACATCATTCCCGATAAATCCAAGCGAGGCAAAGTATTCTGAGCCTCCAAGTTCATCCTTCGTCATGCCGAGGACGTAAACCCTGTCATCCGGTCTTTTGACATCCATGGTCACGGCTTTCCTGACATCCTCTATTTTTCCGATGGTCGAGAAAAGTACGGTTGGAGGGATTGAGATCTTCCTGCCTCCTATCTGGTAATCGTTCTTCATGCTGTCCTTTCCAGATATGCACGGCACACCGAAGGCTGTTGTATAATCATACAGCGCCATGTTCGCCCTCACAAGCTGGGCAAGTTTATACTCTCCATCAGGGGTCTTGTCTGATTTAACAGGGTCGCACCAGCAGAAGTTATCAAGACCTGCCACATGATCTAAAGAGCCGCCCACTGATATGTGGTTGCGGATAGCCTCATCGATAGCGCATGCGGTCATATGGTATGTATCGATATCCCCGTACCTCGGACAGATACCGTTCGCAACTACAACGCCCTCCATGCTCTCAAGCAGAGGCCTGATAACCGCGGCATCGCTTGGTCCATCCCATGTAAGTGGTTTTATCACTGAGCCTGCCTGTACCTCATGATCGTACTGCCGGATCACATACTCCTTTGAACAGATATTAAGGCGCGAAAGAAGCGTCTTAAGTGCAGCAGTTAAGTCTACGTCTCCAGGAACTGGCTCCTCAAACCTCCTTGTCTCCCATCGTGCATTCAGTTTCATAGTGGGAAGACCCCTGTGCAGGAAATCCATATCTAGATAAGCTACATTCTTATCTCCATACATTACATGGAATTTTCCGCTATCAGTGAATGTTCCGATAACCGTTGCCTCTACATCCCTGGTTTTTGCAAGATCCAGGAAATCATCTAATTTCAAAGGGGAAACAGCAAGCGTCATTCTCTCCTGTGACTCGGAGAGCAGTATCTCCCATGGATCAAGACCTGCGTATTTTAAGGGACATCTCTCAAGGTTTATTAGACAGCCTCCCGATAGCTGTGCCATCTCTCCGACTGATGAAGATAATCCTCCTGCGCCGTTATCAGTGATGGCATTATATAGCCCCATATCCCTTGCCTCAAGCAGGAAATCAAGCATCTTCTTCTGGGTTATCGGGTCTCCTATCTGGACTGCTGTCACAGGGGAATCCTCATCTAATTCCAGAGACGAGAAAGTAGCACCGTGTATGCCATCTTTCCCGATACGCCCTCCCACCATAACAATAAGGTCGCCAGGGTGGATCTCTTTAATATGGGAGGGCTTTCCATTTATTACAGACGGCATTATCCCGCCTGTGCCGCAATATACCAGAGGCTTGCCAAGATACCGATCATCAAAGACAATACAGCCGTTCACCGTGGGTATTCCGCTCTTATTGCCGCCGTGCTCAACGCCACGTCTTACGCCTTCAAATATCCTCTTGGGGTGAAGAAGGCGCCGGGGAAGCCTCTCATTATAGAACGGTGATGCGAAACAGAAAACATCCGTATTAAAGATCAGCCTTGCCCCCATACCTGTGCCGAGAGGATCGCGGTTAACCCCAACTATACCTGTGATCGCGCCGCCGTAGGGGTCAAGGGCTGATGGCGTATTGTGCGTCTCCACCTTCATCACAAGGTTATAATCGTCATTGAACCTGATCACTCCTGCATTGTCTGTAAAAACAGAGACAAGCCACGGTCTATTGATCTCCAGGGTTGCCCGCTTTATAAAGGTATTAAAAAGAGAGTTAATAATTTCTGTTCCTTTTTCATCTGTATATGTTATCTGGCTGTTGAATATCTTGTGCTTGCAGTGCTCAGACCATGTCTGGGCAAGTACTTCTATCTCCACATCGGTAGGCAGGGAGAGACCAGGTTCTTTCCTTCTGGCTCTGACATCGGCATTATCAAAATATCTGCGGATCGCTCTCATCTCAGAGAGATCTAAGGCAAGAAGTCTTTGCCTGCTTATTTCTTTTAATTCGCCATCACTTACATTCAAATCCAGTGTCAGGACTGAAGGGACGTGTTCTCCCCTGATAGCAGGAAGCGGAAGATGTATGCCTTTCTCTTTATCCCAGTCATTGGTACTGGTAATCTCCCACCTCTCAATGAGGCTGTTAGCAAGGAGATCGCCTGCTATCTGCTTTACCTCTTCTTCTGTAATGTCCCCTTTGATAAGATACTGTCTTGAAAAATATACTCCATGAAGCCTGGTTTTAAGTACGTCCTCAGATGCTTTTTTTGCAGTTGCACCGACATTATCCGTAACACCGGGCTTAAATCCCACCTCTATCAACCATGAGAAATCCTCTGCAAGAGGACTGTCTGAATAGATCTGTATTACGGGATCGGCAAACACCTCCTCCCCCAGAAGTCTTATCTGCTCATGCAAGAGATCTGCATCAAATGTATAGATATCAATTGTTTTGATGGATTCCACTTCTATATGCAGGTCCTCGATTATTCTTTTTTTTATGCTCTCGCCGAGTGCATCTCTCATTCCTTTTTTAAAACAGACTTCGATTCTGCTGACCATTGTTCTTTCCTGTTGGTCATATTACGGTGCAGATAATATAAAATAGTAGCTCACATGTTCAGACAACAGTAAACCCACCCCCCAACCTGCACGATCATGGACAATGATGATCCCCCCCCAACCTGCCATCACTTTATCTCTACCAGTTCATCATTATCATTAATATACATAGTGGTAGCACAGATAAATATTCAGTTGTGAATAAAGTAATACTGAATTAACATTCCGCTGCATTAAGCGAGGTGGTTCGGAATGCCGTTGATACCGTACAATAGAATAGCATCTAAATGTGAAAAGATTTATAATACACTAACTTAGTGATACTGTAATAGTATGGTTGTTAGAAAAAACATATCACTGGAAAATAGTCATCTTAAGAAACTTGAGCCACTAACCAAAAAGCACAATGATAACCTGAGCGCGGCAATTCGAGATGCTATCGATATCACGGAAGCTGCACTTCACCGCTATGGTACTATCGAAAAAGCAATATCAAGTATTACCGCAGATAAAAAGGAATTGACAGCCAGGGAGAAATCTATAGAAACTGGAAAAAATGTGCTGCTTAGCAGTCCGATCTTCATATGGATGATCAAATGGACAAAGGGTATACCGCTGGATAAGGAGATACTTGATGAACTGCTTGACCCATTACAGATCAAGACGATCTCAGACCTGGATAAACATATCAATCAGATCAGCAGTGAATCGGGCTGGGACTGTAAAATATCTATATTCAGCATGGACAACATCAACCCTGCAACTGCAACCGTTGCAGTATCAGGTGATAATGAATATTATCGTGATTTCCTGGCTCAACTTGTGGTAATGTTCCTGGTCTACAATAAAGGCCTTGATATCGACGTTGTTCACAGGAGGGCCAGTACTATCCGTATCGATTTAAAGGTCAGGAAGGAAGGAACATATCCGCTTGTCGCAAGGGAACACTTCGGGTACTTAAAAGAGGCGATGGATGAGTTCATGTCAAAACAGGATTTCTGGAAGAGCTTTTTTGAAATCTATCGTTCTGTGAACTACAATATGGTATCCCTGTATAAAGATCTCTACGAGGATCTGCTTGCCTGCAATACGCTTCTTGATATAAGGATATTCGAGTCACTATCAAAAAGACACATATTAAATATTCCACACCCGGATTTCTTAGCGATGTTAAAGAGGACGCATGAGTCACTGAGAATTATAGATAGAATAGAGATCTTTGATGATAGTATCAGTATATACCACAATTATAAGAATGAAAAAGCAATAAAGAAGATAAGAGATTATTATTTATCACTTCTTAAAGCGAACGGCCATGAGTATGAGGCAAAATATTCCACAAGCCTCATAGTCCTGAACCATGCATGCTGCAGGGATTAGATTACCACGACCTTTTTTGCAATATCCCTGCACAGGGTTATGTACTCTGCCGGGTTCACGGATGGGAATGTATCTATCAAACAGATGTCGCATTCTTTAACAGCTTTTCCAAGTTTTCTGATATCACCGTGATACACCATGATCTCTGTCTGCCCTTTAGCTTTTGCCATGAGCACAGGCTCATCCCCTATGGATTTATCATAATCTGGCAACTCAAAATCAATCTCTACTCCAAGGATATCTGAGTTAGCATTGATATTTAAAATGGTGTTACGCAGCGCAGGAAGCCAGGCATCATTAAGGATCACCCTTCTTGCACCTCCCAGTACGCTTAAAAGACCGAGGGTGCCTGGACCGCAGAACCCATCGACTATTACAGTATTATCAAGTTCTTCGTTAAGGTACAGCTCTTCAAGTTTTTTTATCTTGGTGTTATTGAATTCTATATGTATCCTGGACTGGTCCTTATAGATGCACAGTTCTCCGAATATTGAAGATACCACATCGCACCGCATATCACATCCCGAAAGTAATTCATAGGTATGGGGTGTGCTGTCTATGTCCAGTATTCCGATACTCTTTAATGGGTGGCCGGTTCTCTTTATCACTCCTTTTACCTCGGGAACACTGGCCATTATTATATCAGCCAGTTCCTTTGTGACCGAGTCCATTATAAGAACAAGATTTTTGCTCCCCAGGCGCGGAGGATAGGGCACCTGATAACCAGATGTGATAAGCGGAGTTCCGACCTCTTTTAGTGCCGCATCAGCGGGAAAAAGCCCTTTTTGTTTCAGTACTGTCAGGACGTTCCCGATGACAGAATCAAGGTGCCTTTTATTACAAATGCGGCACCTGCCTGCATTTTTATCAATAGTCTCATGAAGCGGGGCGCTCTTATCATACAGAGGATCGGGCGGGCATGAGCTGCATGCCATGTACATCTGGAATATCTCATCCAGTATTTTTTCAGCCGGGAGTACGCAATCCCCGTTGCATGTGGGACAGTTCATGTGGATATATTTTAAGATCGATGTTAAATATCTATCTCAAAATTAAGAAAGTTTTAATATATGCTGAATTATTATTGTGATTATGAGTAGAATAGCGCTTATAGAACCACCTCCATGGGATATAGGCTCACCGAATCTTGGGATTGCTTATCTTAAATCGGTTTTGGTAGCAGACGGACATAATGTTTCCACTTTCCTGTTATCACCCTATTTCTATGATGATAAAAAAATTAAAAATGAGGTACTTAAACAGAGGCGAATCTTCAAAAAAGGACATATTTTTAACATCTACTTTGATATGGTATGGGATGCCTATATAGAGGGGGATAAAGAGAAGCAAAAACTATGTAATGATTTTTTAGAAAAATGCGTCGAAAAGCTGCTTGATTCCGGTGCAACAATTTTTAGTTTTTCACTGAATCATCTTACGCTTCCGATGGGATTGAAGCTTGCCCAAAAGCTGAGAGAAGAAATGGATAAAGAAGGAAATGATGATTACCTACTAGTTGCAGGCGGACCCACGCCATCAACCCTGATAACCTCTCTGGCTCCTTTTTTTAATATAATCTGTATAGGAGAGGGAGAAGAAACACTCAGAGAGATTGTAAAATACTATCAGGAAAAATCTAATAAGTTAGAAACAGTTCCTGGTACAGTTACTAATTTTAGCGGGCATATACTTCACAACCCGCCACGTGAGCTTATCATGGACCTAAATGCTCTGCCTTTTCCGGATTTTAGAGATATACCGAAAAAGAAATATGGTGCAATAGCAATTCAAACCTCAAGGGGATGTGTGGCAAGATGCGCTTTTTGTGATGAGACGATATACTGGAGCAAGTATCGATGGCGGAAACCAGAGAAAGTAGTTAAGGAGATCGAATTCCAGTCGCAAAGATATGGCACAACAAATTTTCGCTTCCATGACAGCCTTATAAACGGCTCACCAAAACATCTGGAAGAACTATGCGATTTACTGAAAGAAAAAAACCTGCATATCACGTGGGGAGGTAATGCAAGAGTTAATGGATTAACAGAAGAACTTATCAATAAAATGTCTGAATCAGGATGCAAGTACCTGTTATTTGGCATAGAGAGCGCAAGCCAAAAGATTCTGGATGATATGAGGAAGAAAATAACCATTGAAGAAATAATATCTGCTCTAAAGATATGCCAGAGCGCGGGAATATGGACGCATACGCACTGGATGACAGGTTTTCCAACTGAGAGATGGGAAGATGTTGAGCAGACAATAAGCTTCATTGAAAATAATAAAAAATTAATCGATTCAGCCACAGTACATCCTTTCACTATGCCTACCCGATTCTGCCATGTGTTCAATAACCCGCAAATATACGGGCTAACAGAGATCTATCCAAAAAGAAAAATCAACCTTTTTGGAATAGAACTCATCTGGGAATATGGTTTTAAAGTAGCAGGGAGAGAGGAGAATCATATAGAAAGGGCAACTGAAAGAGTTGAAGAGACCTTAAAAAAATGCAGAATCCCGGATCTTATATTCACGAAGTCCATTCAAGGAAAAGTTCTACAAAGCATCTACCAGATAGGCGCACTGAAGTTATTTAGAAGATGGGTTCCAATATATTAATATATTATGAATTCTTTATTTAAGGGGGCGGCAAAGCTCCTGAATATCAATGGGAATAGCTTAAATGTGTATTACTCAAATTGGAATAACGATAGATGTGGTTATCCTAATATCTTTCTGCTACACGGAACCATGTCACACTGGTTAGACTGGAAATACCAGATAGCTTCCATAGAGGACAGAGCTAATGTGATTGCCATTGATCTACGCGGTCACGGCATGAGCGATTTTGGAGATGGCTTCGATGTGAATATTCTGCTTCAGGATATACAGGGGATACTTAACGCACTTGGAATAAAAAGATGCATAATCGGAGGGCACAGCTTTGGCGGTATGATTGCACAGATCTTTGTCAGAAACTTCCCTAAAAATATAGAGGGTTTAATACTGGTAGATTCATCATACCATTACGAGCCAAAATGGGATGACTGGCTTGTAGAAATACTTCCTGGGATAATAACAAAAAAATTACTGTTTTCAGATAACCTGATTGCAAGATCCATAGCAAAGGGATTATTTTTCTCACCTAAGACAAGTAAGGAGATCATCAATGAATATTTTGATGACCATGCCTACAGCATAGCTCGCTATTCGCCGGGAGTATTCAAATGCTATAAATGCTTATGGGGCTTTAATTCAATTGATTGGCTTGCTGATATATCAGTACCTGTCCTTATAGCAGTTGGAAAAGATGATAAAATCATGCCACCTGAAGAAGCAGAGAAGCTATGCCAGCTACTCCCTGATGCAAGACTTGTGATGCTTAATAGCGGACATCTGCCAATGTATGAGGATTACCAAGGGTTGAATCTTGCGATTGAAGAATTCCTGTAAAGTTTTTACCCATAACCAAGCGTATCTTCAATCCTGGCAAGTTCAGGCCCTGTTGTGTCCTCTCCTGCCACATAGCCCCTGCTGTTCGCAAGAAGTCCTGAGCCCACAAGTGGTGAGCCAAAATTAATAGTCCCGATATCCACAGGCAGGTTGAACAATTCTTCCAGGACCGCGATTTCAGAAGCGGTGGCTCTCGGATGCACAAGTACCCCTCTGTTCGTGGCGATTGCAGCCATACCCACGGTCTTTAAGCCCCCGATAGTACCTCTTCTGGCATCAACTCCAAGAGTTCTTTTGATTATTCCAATCGATCTATCAGAGAGGTCAGGATGTACCAGGGCTGCAGTATCATTGGCGAGTATGATGTTCCCGGCAGCGTTCAATTCTCCAGATAATCTTGCGGCTCTGGTATGCTTTCTTATCTTTCTCATCTCTGCATCGAGAACAAAACCTGCAACTACAATACCTGTTGTATTTCCACGCACCAATGAGCCTACAATAGTGCTTCCGCCAACCAGAGAAGGGACTGCGGTCACACCAAGGGACTCTTCAAGCTCTCTTATAGTTTCATCAGAAGTATCATACGGAACAAAAGCAAGCCCGTCTGTGCATGTCGCAAACACGCCAAGTACCGGGCTTCCTGATATATTCATCTTGCGCTTCAACTCTACGGTTCATTCCCCCATGCAGGTTAAGGTTATTCCTGTGCAAGCTCGGCTTGCACGCCGCCAGCCTCGAATTTTACTGCTCTTACCCGCAGTTTCAATGGTGGCTTCATGGAGCCTCTCTCCCAGAGCCTCTCATTGATCGTCTTATCAAGCTTTATTTCTGTCATATCGGTCTTAAAGTGCTTTGCAAGAAATTCCCTTACCTTTTTAGATGCGCTTTTTGCCCTCTTCCAGCGCGGGGCTCTTCTTGCATCTGAGAGCGGGATCGTATAAATTCTTTCAATATCTGCCATAAATTCACCTCAAACATTCAGTGTGCTGCGTCTCCAGTTACGTCTCTTTGGATGGGTCATTACATGCCTGTTGGTTTTTACAATAACCCACGCTGGGACGCGCTGGTTCTGGTTCTGGGCTTTTGCCAATCGTTTCTTCTTACCTTTTGTCTTCTGGGTCATAAAAATCCACCGGATAATCTTAAGATTATCCTAGAACTATTGATTAATTGATAAAGCTTTTGGAGTAATCCCAATTTATTTTTCCGGCTCAAGATGCACTGCACCCACCATTTTGTCAACATTTAGAACAAATGCCCTGCCGCGACCGGGTTCGTTCAGCTTCCCCGACTTTACAATGGCTTCAAGGACAGCATCGGTTTTTTCTTTTTGGATAAGGGTCATCACAATTTCCTTCTCCGGCTCAATGGGGATTCCTAGGATTTTCTTGCACTCGTGAATACCACATCCTCTCCCGAAAAACAGGGTAGCTCCTTCAGCTCCAGCTTCGCTGGCTGCCTTGACTATCGCTTCACCTCTTCCTCTTTCAACTATTGTAAATATTACATTAAAGTTCATCAGATATCTCATGTTCATTCTCCTATTACAATACCAAGTACCAGCAGCGATATCACAGGTGCTAAAGTTGCAATCGCAATCAGCCCGAAGCTATCGATAAGTGGATCTTTTCCACCAAGTACGGATATCAGCCCGACCCCTATAGTAAGGATAAGTGGAACAACCAGAGGGCCTGTCACAACAGCCCCTGCATCAAATGCAAGTGGGACTATATACTTAGGCGCAAAATAAATAAGAGCTATCGCGATAAGGTATCCGGGAACTATAATCTTCCAGAGGGGTATTCCAAGGAGTATCCTCAACATCGATACCCCAAGCGCAACCCCAACTCCTATGCCCACAACATGCATAACAAGATTTCCTGGTATAGCGCCTGAAGAAACCGTTTCCACCTGGTTGATAAGTACGCGTAGATTGGGCTCGGCCAGTGTGGCAAGATAGCCCAGAATAGAGCCAAAAGCAATTATAATGTAAACAGAGCCAGTATCTGGAAGACCTGCTCCCACCTGACGTCCGAAGGGTAGAAATCCCAGTTTTAACCCTTCTAAGAACAGTACAAGTCCTATAATAGATAATAGTATGCCGATCAATATCTGGAATATATTCTCAATAGGTCTTTTGACTACAAACAACTGGAAGACGAACAAGAAGACGACAATTGGTAATACTGCAAAGGTTACATCTGAGATCGTAGAGTTTTTTAAACTAAATAGTGCCATAAGTGAATCAAAGGGCTAATACCAGTTTATCTATAATAAGCTTACTTATCTATCTCTTCGTCGCCGATACAGGCAGCCGCCCGTACACGCCAAACCGCTTGAGCACCTCGTCGACTATCAGGATTGAGCTGGCCACAGGAATGATGAGTGCCCAGTCGGTCAATGATAGCGGCACGGTACCGAATATTACCTGCCCCGGTCCTGAGTACACAGCCCCCAGTTGAAGCAGTATCGCACCGCTTATGCCAGCTATAAGCCACCGGTTGCTCAGTATACCGATAGAGAACAAAGACAGGTAACTTGAGCGCGCGCTTAACGCCCTGAACCACTCAAAAGAGACAAGGGTGGTAAAGGCCACTGTCTGAGCATGCTGAAAACTCCCGATCTGGAGCTCGTAGGCGAACAGACCAAGTGTTCCGACAGCCATCACCGGAGACAAAAGGAGCAGACGGCGCACCAGGAAACGATCCAGTATACCAGAACCCGGCGCCCTGGGCGGCTGTTTGAGCACATCCCAGTGCTTTGGCTCGACTCCAAGAGGCACGGTGCACGCACCATCCGTGACAAGATTGACCCACAGAATCATGATAGCCGTCAGGGGCAGAGGCATACCGAGCATCAGGGCGGCGGTCAGAGTGACAACCTCACCAACATTGGTAGTGATAAGGTAGGCAACCACGCGGTACAGGTTGCTGAAGATCACCCTTCCCTCCTCTATCGCGTTAACGATGGTGGCGAAGTTATCATCGGTAAGGATCATATCAGCTGCCTCCTTGGCCACCTCGGTTCCGGTTTTTCCCATCGCTACCCCTATGTCTGCGCCTTTTAAGGCTGGAGCGTCATTGACGCCGTCACCGGTCATCGCAACGATGTGTCCTTTTTCCTTTAGGGCTTCCAGAATCTTGAGTTTGTGTGCAGGCGAGACGCGTGCGAACACCCCTCCGTCTATCGCCCGATCAGCTAATTCTTCTTTTGACATCCCCTCGATCTGCGATCCACTGATCGCCTGCCCTGCGCCCCGGCTGATGCCCACCATCTCGGCAATCGCCGAGGCCGTCACAGCGTGATCCCCTGTGATCATCACCACATGAATCCCGGCGTTCCGTGCGTCATTGATAGCTTTGATTGCCTCGGGACGGGGAGGGTCGACCATACCCCAGAGACCCGCGAATGTAAGCTCATTCTCTGCAAGAGAGCGGTCCAGTTTCTCAGTATCTCCAGGAAGATCGCGATATGCCCCGGCCACAACACGCAGTGCCTGTCTGGCAAAAGACGTATTGACCTCTTTTATGATCTGCCGCCGGGATTCATCCAGTTTCACCCTCTTTCCATTCTCCAGCATGTGTGTGCAGAAATCGATTACACGCTCAGGGGCACCCTTGACATAAACAACAGATCTATCAGGTGCTGGATGCATGGTTGCCATGTACTTCTGCTCGCTTGTGAAGGGAATCTCAGCCGCTCTGGGGTGCTGGCGCTTGAGCTGATCTATATTGAACCCGGCCTTGCGTGCCACAACGAGTATGGCTCCCTCGGTCGGATCGCCCTCAATACGCCAGCCCTTCTCATCATGGATCAGCCTGGCGTTGTTGGCAAGGCTTCCTGTGGTCAGCAGGGTACTGAGTTCATCAGGGAGTTCGTGTGGCAAAGCCCCGTCCTCAGGGTAGATCTCGCCTTCGGGCTCATATCCCTGCCCTGTGACTGTATAGGTATTTCCTCCGGCCCACATTCTGGTTATGGTCATCTCGTTCTTTGTGATTGTGCCGGTCTTGTCCGAGCAGATGACCGTAGTAGATCCCAGCGTCTCCACGGCCGGCAGCCGCCGGATGATCGCATTCCGCCCGGCCATCCGCTGGACCCCCAGTGCCAGCGTCACACTTATAACTGCGGGCAGTCCCTCAGGTATGGCCGAGACCGCTACAGCAACAGAGAACAGCACCATCTCTATGATCTCATATCCCTGCAGGATTCCCAGGACAAAGAGACCAGAGGCCAGCAAAATTCCTCCAATACCCAGAATAGTGCCCAGGCGACCCATGCGGCGCTGCAGTGGTGTCTCCTCGCGCTCGGTCTGCCGCACCTCTGCGGCGATCTCTCCTATGGCAGTATCCATGCCTGTGGCTACGACCACTGCACGTCCCCGCCCTGCCGTAATCGCAGTGGACGTCCAGACCATGTTGGTTCTGTCTGCCAGTGCCTGCGACTCCGGGTATCGGCCCGGCTGTTTGAGGACAGGCTGTGATTCTCCTGTCAGGGCAGACTCGTCCACCTCCAGATCATCGCTTTTAAGCAGGCGTGCATCTGCTGCTGCACGATCTCCGGTCTCAAGCAGCAGGATGTCCCCGGGCACGACCTCAGCGGCCGCGATCACCTGCTCCTGCCCATCACGCAGAACCATGGCCCTGGGCGCTGCCATCTGACGCAGTGCAGCCAGCGCCCGCTCTGCCCGCCACTCCTGCACGAATCCCATGATGGTATTGAGCACCACCACACCTGCGATCACAGAAGCATCGATGTAATGCTCTATCAGAAGCGATATAAAAGCCGCCCCGACGAGCAGATAGATCAGCGGACTGCGAAGTTGTTTGAGCATCATACGAACCGGACTGATGCCATTCTCTTCTTCCAGTATGTTCTCCCCATACTTATCCAGATGCTCTCTGGCCTGCTCTTCTGTCAGGCCGTTCTGATCAGCACCGACTCTCTGCAGCACCTCCTCTTCGGATATAGCATGCCACGGGATCTTTCGGCTCTCCTGGTTATTTGGCATTATTTAGTCGCAAAGCCTCTGTTATGTTCATGATATTTTTCTGTCATTTATCTCTCCCCTTGATTTCTCTGATTCTACGATAATTTAATCTATAAATGGGTACTAATCCGTATATTTGTTTCTCTGTAGTAAATATTTTCTCCGTCGAGAACCCATCCAAGGCTCATAGTAACCGGCTTTGGGACAATATTATTGGATCAGCTCCAATTTACCTAAAACAACCTCAT
>DYGR01000081.1 GCA_020724545.1 Candidatus Methanoperedens nitratireducens | reverse complement strand
TCGGTTGCGTTGGCAAAGTCGTACTTCAGTGCCCACCAGCCATTTGACTGGAACACTGCAACATCACCCACTCTGCCAGCCGCGGGTGCTGGCGCACTTGCAGTTATGTTCATGCTTCCACTTGTATATCCAGTCTTGCTTGCGGTTGCGGTTACCGTGCCCGCACTTGAGGCGATCACTTGTAGGGTCGTAATCCCGTTATCACCGGTCGTTCCGCTTCCGGTTGCAGCACCGCTCAAGGTGACTGTTGCACCCTTTACCAGGTTGCTAGCTTGATCGGTCACAATGAAGATCACGCTGGCTGGTATGCCTACTACTATTACCGGGGGCAGGGTTATGGTGTATATGGTCAGTGTCGGTGCTGCACTTACGGTCATCAATCTAACAGGAACCGCAGCATAATCTTCTGTCGAATCCTGGATCGTAAACATGAGGTCTGTTACATCCTGATCTATATAAGAGCCGTTTATTGTAACGTTTACCTGTCCTGTCTGCCAAGGACCCAATGAAATCGGTGTTTCGTTAACCCAAGCTCCACTCCACGGAGCAGTATCTGTAAAGTTGATCGTAAGGTTGTATGCCTCCGGGTTTCCATAATTTATAATAAATACACCAAAATCGGGATAGTTCTTGAGATAATGCTGGATATCCACATTCTCCAGACCTTCCCAGGCCTGATCAAGCCGGGGATTGTCATGTGCCGATTCAAATCGGGTCGCTGCCCATTGGGTTCCAGTATAGTACCCCAAAAGTAGATCCAGATCATTTGCAGGATCCGCCCACTGCAAAGACACGTTCATATACCGTGTATTCTTAAGGTCCATTCCGCTTGAACTGACATCCCATATGAGCATATACCACGGAGCAGTACTGCCTATGGTACCGCCTGAGAAATCACTTCCACCTGCTGTAAGTTTTTTAACGCTCAAATCCAGATCAGATTTTGGAGCGGCATCATTCGTTATTGAGAATGTGATATTTTTCAGGATATTGCCTGCTATAGTACCCTGCCATAATGATGGATCTACCTCAAGTTTTCCTTTTGTTCCTGCCGGATAGGATACGTTCAAATAGTAACCTGCGTTCCCGTTCAGGGAATATGCATGTACTGCAGCCCAGTATTCATAATATACCATGTTATTGAGGGTAACAACCTCTGAGACCACACCCGGACCTGCTGTTGATCCATCTATCATAACGCCGTTCGGCGCATAAAGATATAGATCAAGGTCGTCACTGGTATCAGTCCAGTTAAGATATATCTTCATTGCAGTGCCGTTATATGATTTCAGTTTATAGTATATCCAGTCGCCATCATTGTTTGCAGTTCCCTGTATAGAGCCGCTGCCCATCAGCGGTATCGTAATAACCACGGGTATCCTGAGCGTCCCGGCTGTTGAGTTAGATATTACCAGCGTTGTCCCGTATATTGCAGGTCCTGCCCCAGGAGGAGGGGTAAAGGTTATATCGATAGTCTTGCTGCTGCCAGCAGGGACAGTTTCATAACCAGGAAGGTCAAAACTTGTTACGGGAATACTATTATCATTTGCAAGGTCGGTTACTGGCTCAAGAGAAAATGTGAAATTGACAGAATAGGAGTCATTATTATTCAGCACCAGCTTTCCGATAGCGCTAAAACCCGGAATCACGCTCTCTTCCCACCTGTCGCCTCCGTTGATGCCTGCGCTGATATTGTATGTAAATGCGTTCGTCAGGTTTATTATTCCTGCACCTTTCTCAAACACATGAATATTCGAAGCCGTGAGATTGCTTGAGGTATGCATCAGGACAGCCCTGATCCCTGCGGGCGTAAGCGTCGGATCTTTTTGAAGGAGAAGGGCTGCTGCGCCAGAAACCATCGGTGTTGCCATGGATGTGCCGTTCATAACAGTATAACCCCCTGTGTATGATGTGGAGTTGATGCTCACGCCAGGGGCCACCACATCAGGATCGAGCCTTCCAAAAGCTGAAGGACCCCGGCTGCTGAATGAGGCTATCGTATCATCCGAGTTTGAAGCGCCCACCGTTATTACTTTCTTAGATGACCCCGGCGATGATACCGTACCTGTGCCAGATCCTTCATTTCCTGCCGCCACTACCACAACCACACCTCTGTCAACAGCAGCATCGGATACTATATTCAGTACACCTGCGAACTCATCCGTGGGCTGGGAACTGCTGCCAAGAGACAGACTTATTATGTCAGCGCCGCGGGCTATGCTCCAGTCTATCCCTGCGATCACGTCAGAAGTATAGCCTGAGCCTGAGCTGTCCAATACCTTGACTGCAAGAAGGGTTGCATCCGGTGCCACGCCTTTTATTGAGCCGTTCGCTGCCGCGATCCCTGCCACATGGGTGCCGTGCCCCTGGTCATCCACCGGATCTGCGTCGCTGTTCACGAAATCATATCCATCGACCACTTTTTTCCCGGAGCCGAACCCGCCGCCGAGGTCGGGATGGTTGTAGTTTATGCCGCTATCTATGATCGCTATCTTTACTCCTTTGCCCGTGTATCCCAGGGTGTTCCACACATAATTCGCTCCTACTGTCTGCGTGCTTGTGGTCATCAAAATACCATTCTCCGATGGCTGCCGGGGCGGGAGCGACACGATCTCATCATAGTATATCCGTTCAACTCCGGGCATTTTTGAAAATTCCAGGATCTTTCCAGCCGGCATCTTTGCAGAAAAGGCATCGATGACATTATACTTATGTCCTGCTTTCCCGCCGCTTGATTCAACTGCTGAGGAAAGTAAAGACTGAACTGCTGTCTTTGAAGCTTTATCAGGTTTTTTTATAAAGATAATTACAGGTATCTCATCCTCATATCTGGCATTTTTGATTTTCAGTCCAAGGTCTGAGCTTATTTTTTCATCTATTGACATGGCTGAAACTATCCCAACTGCAAGAGACTCGCCTGTACCCTGCGCTGCGGAAATGAAAACAAGTGATAAGATTATAAGTACTGATCTTCTCATTCGCACATCACCTTTAGCACCTCCAGAGACCAACGATTACATACAATATCAATGTTGTATCCTTATTGCCTGTCTCTTATTATGAGCATCAATATGAGCATAAGTTATATATAACACTATATAATCATTTAAATCATCTCAAAAACGTGCAAATATTTAATATCATCAAGTGCCAAAGATGTATAGATGACACGAAAAAGGCTTCTAATAAAAGGGCAAAAAGTTCATGATGTTGGCTATCGTCCTTTTCTTCTTGGACTGGCTGAGTCCTTAGAAACAGAGCGTTTCTTTGCGGATAATATATTTATCCAGTCAAGAGCGCTTCCTGCAAGCGATCCACTTGCTTTAAGCTAAAAAGAAGCCGAAATGTCCTGGCAAAAGATATTAGTACGCGCATGCAAATATAGCATTGCATGAGGCTTAAGGTAAAAATAACTGGCAGCAAGGTGCATGAGGTGGGCTATAGAGTATACTTACTCAGAAAAGCCCTTGAGCTTGGAATGGAGAGGTTCAATGCATATAATACGAAGGAGAATGGAATGCAGGTACTGAATGCTTTTTTAGAAGGCAATAAAGACCAGATTACTGTATTTCAGGAGTTTGCAAACGAGAATAAACCAGAAGATGCAGAAGTATCTGATAGAGTGTTTGAGGATTATGAGGGCTATGTGATAGGCATTGCTGATTACATGCACCTGATTCAGGTGGAGCAGCTCAGCAAGGGCATACCTGCTATACTCAGCATTGACAGAAAGCAGGATAAAATGCTGGAGAAGCAGGATAAAATGCTGGAGAAGCAGGATAAAATGCTGGAGAAGCAGGATTTGCATATCAAAATAACCAAAACTGGTTTTGCTGATGTAAAGGAGGAGATACACAAGGGTTTTGGGGAAGTCAAGGAAGAAATCCACATGCTTCGGGATGATTTTAAGGAGCTATTCATGCATGAGGTGAGTGAATTGCGAAGCGAGATTGTTGAGATAAAGGCAACGCTTGCGAGGATGCAGGCTGCGGGATAAAGGGAGAACGGAGTTGGACATCGGGTTTAATCGGCTATCTGCGTTTATCCGCGTTCATCTGCGGTTAAAATAACGGTGCTGGCAGTCTAAATGATAACCCATGCGGTTAAGGGTATAGGTGGTTTTTCCTTTTTTCATTTTCCCTGCACAAAAGTAACATTGCATTTCATTTCCTCCTGTTTCTGAAATCTGTTTCCCATTTATCATGCGTTGGAATATAAGCTGTTATTATTGCCAAGTACTCATTTTTTGGCGCACATACAACATGAATTGTTCTGCCTGATTTTGTGTTGCAGCATATCAAACAACTTTTACCTCTATGATCGTCCAAATATTCTTCTATTATCTGCGGTTAATAGGATTTTCCTGAAGGAACTTATAGGGGTGCTCCACTAGCTACCGCCAGTGGTAAGCAGGATCCTTGCGTGCTTTTCCCCCATTTATCTCACGCTATATAAACAAAAAAAAGATTTGTGGGGATTTTACCCCACATATTGCCATGTCTTACTGTCCGTCCCAGTCACCGACTACAGGTGTATCAGTTGATAAACCAAAGCCAAAGTTTATGTCACCAGCAGCACCAGCCTCGTTACTGTTCTTAAGATAGAACATACCATCCTGGTGTGAACACGCCTGTGGTTGCATTGATTGTTCCAACCGCCGTGTTGCTGCTGCTCCATGTCACTGTGATATCACTCGAGCCGCTGCCCATCAGCGGTATCGTAATAACCACTGGTATCCTGAGCGTCCCGGCTGTTGAGTTAGATATTACCAGCGTTGTCCCGTATATTGCAGGTCCTGCCCCAGGAGGAGGGGTAAAGGTTATATCGATAGTCTTGCTGCTGCCAGCAGGGACAGTTTCATAACCAGGAAGGTCAAAACTTGTTACGGGAATACTATTATCATTTGCAAGGTCGGTTACTGGCTCAAGAGAAAATGTGAAATTGACAGAATAGGAGTCATTATTATTCAGCACCAGCTTTCCGATAGCGCTAAAACCCGGAATCACGCTCTCTTCCCACCTGTCGCCTCCGTTGATGCTCGCGCTGATATTGTATGTAAATGCGTTCGTCAGGTTTATTATTCCTGCCCCTTTCTCGAACACATGAATATCCGAAGATGTAAGACCGCCTGATGTGTGCATCAGGACAGCCCTGATCCCTGCGGGTGAAAGTGCCGGATCTTTTTGAAGAATAAGGGCTGCTGCGCCAGAGACCATAGGTGTTGCCATGGATGTACCGCTCATAACAGCATAACCTCCTGTGTATGATGTGGAGTTGATGCCGACACCGGGAGCCACCACATCAGGATCGAGCTTTCCAAATATTGTACCTGTGCCAGGCCCTTCATTCCCCGCAGCAGCCACAACGACCACACCTCTGTCAACAGCAGCATCGGATACTATATTCAGCACACCTGCGAACTCATCTGTAGGCTGGGAGCTGCCGCCAAGGGACATACTTATTATGTCAGCGCCGCGGGCTATGCTCCAGTCTATCCCTGCGATTATTATTGAGCCGTTCGCTGCCGCGATCCCTGCCACATGGGTACCGTGCCCCTGGTCATCCATCGGATCTGCGTCGCTGTTCACGAAATCATATCCATCGACCACCTTTTTCCCGGGGCCGAACCCGCCGCCGAGGTCGGGATGGTTGTAGTTTATGCCGCTGTCTATGATCGCGATCTTTACTCCTTTGCCCGTGTATCCCAGGGTGTTCCATACATAATCCGCTCCTACTGCCTGCATGCTTGTGGTCATCAAAATACCATTCCCTGGCGGATGCCGGTGGGAAAGCGATACGATCTCATCATAGTATATCCTTTCTACTTCGGGCCTTTTTGAAAATTCCAGAATCTTTCCAGCCGGCATCTTTGCAGAAAAGGCATTGATGACATTATACTTATACCCTGCTTTTCCGCCGCTTGATTCAACTGCTGAGGAAAGTAAAGACTGAACTGCTGTCTTTGAAGCTTTATCAGGTTTTTTTATAAAGATAATAACAGGTATCTCATCCTGAGATCTGGCATTTTTGATTTTCAGTCCAAGATCCGGACTTATTTTTCAGCTTGTCTGGATAGGGCAGATGCGTTTAGATCATATATATCCCCATGAACAGGCATGACTGAAACTGTATTAATTATAACATAGTATATGACCAAAATTATAAACAATTTATTCAATCTTTATACCCTACCTGTCAGTACTGATAATATCCCTACATTCATCATTTGTAGATATGTAGAAAGCAACACTGTACTCTTAAAAATCATAATCTTAAAAATATTGGGTCTCCAACAACTCTTAACAAGTTGTTGGAGTTTTAAAAACTTTTAAGAACTGTTGAAATCTCCTACGACTGGTTGTGCGGTCCCGTCTCCAAAGGCGATCCACTTATCTGCAGTTCCGTCGGTTGCGTTGGCAAAGTCGTACTTTATTGCCCACCAGCCATTTGACTGGAGGATTGCAACATCGTTTACTAAACCATCGCCACTAAAGTCTCCTACGACTGGTTTTGCAGTCCCGTCTCCAAAGGCGATCCACTTATTTGCAGTTCCGTCGGTTGCGTTAGCAAAGTCGTACTTTATTGCCCACCAGCCGTTTGACTGGAGGATTGCAACATCGTTTACTAAACCATCGCCACTAAAGT
>DYGR01000023.1 GCA_020724545.1 Candidatus Methanoperedens nitratireducens | reverse complement strand
TATGGTCGTAAGACCATACCCCTAGACCGCATAAAGCGAGGTGTCGCTTTATGATTGAAGAAGCCCTCAAGATAAGAGCCGGACTTGTGGATGAAGCTATTCCTAAGTTCCTGCCAATAACTCCTCCGGATGAACTATACCATGCCATGCGCCACCTGCTGGATGCAGGAGGAAAAAGGCTTCGACCTTCAGCGTTGCTACTCGCAGCCGAGGCAGTTGGAGGCAGGGCTGAGAATATGCTCCCTGCAGCAGTAGCAGTTGAACTGGTACATAATTTCACGTTGATCCACGATGATATTATGGATGAGGCAGACATTCGAAGAGGGCTTGCCACAGTTCATAAAAAATGGGGAGTACCGAGGGCGATTATTGCAGGGGATGCCCTCTACTCTAAAGCTTTTGAGATATTATCATGTGCCAGAAGTGAACCATCTCAGATTGCTGAGAGTATTGAGCTACTGTCCAAAACCTGCACAGATATATGTGAAGGCCAGTGGATGGACATGAATTTTCAGATCAGAAAAGATGTGACTGAGCAAGAATATATACGCATGGTTGAGAAAAAAACCGCTGTACTGTTTGCGGCAGCCATGAAAATAGGAGCCATATTATCAGGTGTAAACAGGGATGTATCACGGGCATTGTGGGATTTTGGATGCCGTACAGGTGTGGGGTTCCAGATATATGATGATGTGATAGACCTTATAACACCTGAGGAGATACTCGGCAAAGCGCAGGGCGGGGACATAATAGAAGGAAAACGCACCCTTATTGTGATCCATGCTCTCTCAAAAGGGGTTACGATTGATGCGCTTGGAAAGAGCAATGCCACAAGAAGTGAGATCTCTGCTGCAATTTCGATCTTGAAGGAATCAGGCTCAATTGATTACGCAATGAACAGGGCCGTGGGTATCGTAGAGGCAGGTAAATCCGCGCTCAAGATACTCCCCGATTCTGAGGCAAAGAATATACTTATCGGACTTGCGGACTATATGATTAAGCGCAAGTATTAGAGCAAATCTATAAGCTTTAAAATTCTATTGAGTACCCTATGTACCATCTTGAGTGCATAGAATGTCATAATAAATATCAGGCTTCTGAGGTCGTCTATACCTGTACATGTGGTGGTCTTCTCGATGTCATTTATGATTACTCAGCGATCCAGATCACGAAAAAAGATCTTATCGGCCCTCTCTCTGTCTGGAAATACCGCGCACTTCTGCCTGTGGAGAGGGAACCGATCTCACTTCACGAAGGTGGGACACCGCTGTACCGTGTTGACAGGCTCGCGGAGAGCGTGGGCCTAAAAGATGTCTATATCAAGCATGAGGGAATGAACCCCACAGGCTCGTTCAAGGACAGAGGAATGACCGTTGGCGTGACAAAAGCACTTGAGCTTGGTATGAAAACCGTTGCCTGCGCCTCGACCGGGAATACATCGGCTTCACTGGCAGTGTACGGGGCAAGGGCTGGTATTCCTGCTGTTGTGCTCCTGCCATCAGGCAAAGTGGCACTCGGTAAACTTGCGCAGGCGCTCATGCACGGCGCTAAGGTTTTGAGCATAAGGGGGAACTTTGATGATGCGCTGAAGCTTGTACGTGACCTGTGCGACAGGGAAGGGTTCTATCTTCTAAATTCAGTGAATCCGTACCGGCTTGAGGGACAGAAGACAATTGCCTTTGAGATCGCAGATCAACTCGGGTGGCAGGCGCCTGATCGGCTTGTGCTACCTGTAGGGAATGCCGGGAATATCACGGCTATCTATAAAGGGTTTGGGGAACTCAAGCGCCTTGGAATAATAGATAGTGTACCCAAAATGACAGGCATTCAGGCAGAGGGTGCATGCCCTGTAGTAAGGGCTATCAGGAATAATGCAGCTATGATAACCCCTGAAGGTAAGCCAGAGACCGTGGCGACAGCAATCCGTATAGGCAACCCTGTGAACGCCCGGAAGGCACTGGTTGCAATAATAGAATCAGGCGGGACTGCTGAGACTGTCTCTGATGAGGAGATAATCAGGGCACAGCATGAGCTTGCCTCTCTTGAAGGGATAGGTGTTGAACCTGCAAGTGCATCTTCGATTGGCGGATTGAGAAAACTTGTGGATATGGGCACAATAGAAAAAGATGAAAGCGTGGTATGTGTTACTACAGGACATCTTCTTAAGGATTCTGAGCATGTACTTGCTGTGTGTCCAAAACCAATAGAGATAGATGCCACAATTGAAGCTGTGAGAAGGGCAGTTTTTTCCAATGGATAGCAGTTTACAAGATGAGATTGTCGGATAACCCCTCAAATTCATCCAAAAATCCCCCATCTTTTCATGAATTCTGGGATTTTTCAGAAAAAATCGTATTTTTTCACTAAAAAATCCTTATAATCCCATTATTTTCCTCAATATTCCAGAATTTTCCTCACTTTTCAACACGTTTTTAGATAGCATACGCTACCAATGACATTTGCAAGCCTCTTCACATTAACAACGATAGCAGTGATAATAAATTGAACATTCACCTTCGGCAGCCCCCAATATCTTGCTCTTGCCATCCCATGGAATCTCTTCATCTCAGCATTCTTTGGCTCTATATGAGCTCTTTCTTTCATATCATCCTTGAAAGCCTGAGTTTTATTGTATTCCTTTGCCTTCATCACCAATTCATGATGTTTCCCTATTGTGATAGTCCGTCCTTCCTGTTTTGTGCATTGATCTTTTAACGAACACTGCTTACAGATTTCTTTCTTAAAATAGAATACTGTCGTTCCCTCCTTTTCATTATAATGTGAAATCATGGTTCTGTTCCCGGCAGGACATGTTAGGCCAGTTTTATCAAGGACGAATTTTTCCTGGGATAGAAGCCCGGTTGGATTGAAATCTTCTTTTATCGGGGCAACGATCGTAATTCCTCTCAGTGACATCTGATACCTATTTTCTGCACTTCCGTAGTGAGTATCTCCTGCGATCTTTGGCGGCTTAGAACTGTTTTCAGTCTTCTCATCCACAAGAGGCACAAGTACATTCCCATCGTAAGTATTACCTGCTGTCCCAATGATGTTTGTCACAAATCCATCATCTGATTTCATTATATTGCCCTTATATCCTGTGAATGGTTTTGAATCAGATTTAGCTCCATGTCTTGCATCTTTATCCACAAGACTCACTAATTTGTCCTCCACATGCTCTTTTTTCTTCTGGATTTTACCATTTTTTTCTTCTATGTTCTCATTCAGTATCTGATTCAATTGCTCAATTTTCTGTTTGACTGATAGTGATTCCAGTTTTTCTGCTTTGCCCCTTATTGCTCTTGCTTCTTCAACTACTTCAACAAGTTTCTTTTTCTTTTCTTCAGGTTTCAGAGTATGGATTTTCTCTTTTTTGTCAGCTGTCTTTTTGCCTCCCAGCTCCTCGTAAAGTTTGGGATCGACTTTTTCTATTTCTTCCATTATCGCCTTTATTCCCTGCCTTATCAAGCCAATGGTTCCTGGTATGGCAATGTTTGCAATCACATGTGTGGCATCGACAGACTGATTCCCTTTGGCAAAACCTGCATCTTCTATTTGTTCCAATATTATGAAGAAGAGTTTTTTCCATCTCTTTTCTCCAAGCC
Organism: Candidatus Methanoperedens nitratireducens; assembly: GCA_020724545.1. Taxonomy (GTDB): domain Archaea; phylum Halobacteriota; class Methanosarcinia; order Methanosarcinales; family Methanoperedenaceae; genus Methanoperedens; species Methanoperedens nitroreducens_B. The sequence continues at coordinate 42,292 of DYGR01000023.1, read as the reverse complement.
TGTCCCTGAAATCACCCAATGCACTGTGATCGTATGAGGAGTCTTCTATGGGAATTCCTATGAACCATTTTATAATAAGGTTGTATCTGGCAGCTTCTTCCATGTCTCTATCTGAGTAATCGTTCATGTACTGGACTATCGCTGAGCGAAACATTATTTCTGGGAAATTTTTTACTGGTCTGCCCTGATCCTGTGAGTATAGGTCTTTGCAGGATTCGTTTACGAATGAAAAGTCTACTTGTTGGTTTATTTTGTAGAGAATGTGGTCTTCCGGTACTAGTTTATCATAGATATCCGGTCCATACACAAAGGTTGCTTGGTGGTGGTTCCATGGAGGAAACATTATATCACTTCCAATTTAGAATTTTTATGTAATATAAGCGGTCATTGAATATATATGCTCTGCTGCTTAACGTTCATTTCAAGTCGAAAAATAATTATTGAGATGACATTAAGCGAATTTAGTAAAAGTTATGTACTTTTCCGACAATCTCAAGATAAAAGCTAAGTACATATCAAACATTGTTATCCAGAATGCTCGCACTAACATTAACAGGATTAAAACTCAGGAATCCGCTGATGCTTGCCGCAGGTATCATGGGCACCACAGGCGGCTCATTAAAAAGAGTAGCAGAGGGAGGAGCAGGTGCTATCGTCACAAAATCCATTGGAAAAGAGCCAAGAAGCGGTCACAGTAATCCAAGTATGATAGAAGTGGATAGTGGTTACTTGAATGCAATGGGTCTTCCCAATCCCTCTTATAGAGATTTCCAGGGTGAGATAGAGGGAGCAAGAGAAGCGGGCGTGCCTGTGATTGCAAGTATTTTCGGGGGATCTACGGAGGAGTTCCTGGAGATCGCAGACGCACTTCATGCCGATGCTTTTGAGCTAAACCTTAGCTGTCCGCATGCCTGCGGCTACGGTGCAGAGATTGGAACCCAGCCCGATCTTGTGGAAGAGATTACACGTGCTGTCAAAAGCACTGCTCGTTCACCGATCTGGGTAAAGCTCACACCCAGTGTTACGGATATAAAGAGCATCGGACTGGCGGCTCAACGGGGCGGGGCTGATGCCGTTGTGGCAATCAATACTGTAAGGGGCATGGCTATTGATATTGAAAGCGGCTATCCGATACTGGGTAATAGATTCGGGGGTCTCTCAGGCCGTGCTATTAAACCTGTGGCGATAAGATGTGTCTACGACCTCTATGAAGCACTTGATATACCTGTTATCGGTGTGGGCGGTATCTCCGACTGGCGGGATGCTATCGAGTTTATAATGGCAGGCGCCAGAGCTGTACAGATCGGCTCTGCTGTGGGTAACAATATTAACATTTTCAGCGATATCTCCTCATGTATGAGGGAGTTCTTAGTTGAGAAGGAATGGACACTGAACGACATATACGGAATGGCGCATGGACGATGAGACCTGTTAATGCAGTGATAACAAAGATAGTGGATGAGACCCCTACCATCAGGACTTTTTTCTTTGATACCTCCTTTGAATTAATCCCGGGACAATTCGTGATGGTCTGGATCCGCGGGGTGGATGAGATCCCGATGGCGCTTTCCTGTGATAATGCGATAACTGTCCAGAAAGTAGGGCCTGCTACATCGGCTTTATTTGAACTTGATGTATGCGATTCTGTCGGCATCCGCGGGCCTTTTGGTAACGGGTTTGATATAAAGGAAGGGCACATTCTATTGATCGCAGGCGGGGTCGGGGCTGCCCCCCTGGCGCCTCTGGCTGAGAAGGCAGGCTCAATGGGTATCAGGGTCACAACGCTGCTGGGCGCAAGAACAAAGGATGAACTACTGTTCGGGGAGCGTTTTGAAGCTGCAGGAGAAGTGCGGATTGCAACAGATGACGGTTCGGCAGGTAAACACGGGTATGTGACCCGGATGTTAGATAATCCTGAGAGCTTTGATCAGATATACTGCTGCGGGCCTGAGATCATGATGAAGAAAGTCCTTGATACGGTTGTTCCCTCAAAAGCCCAGTTCAGCCTGCACCGCTATATCAAATGCGGCATCGGGATATGCGGCGCCTGCTGTGTTGATGGGCTGCGCGTGTGCAAGGATGGGCCTGTGTTCTCAGGAGAGGTTTTGAAGAAGACTGAGTTCGGGATTTACAGAAGGAATGAGTGCGGGGAGAGAGTTAAGATTTGAAGAACCGCATATAAATGCAGATTTAATTCATCTGCATTTAATTGCTCGTAATTGTGGAGATTTAATAACTATACTATAGATGTTTGTTTTCTTGAATTTTAGTTCATATTATTTTATGAATAATTGAAAAGAACCTTTTTCATATCTATTTACTGCTTTATCGAAAAACGGAACCGCAGATAAACGCAGATGAACGCCGATAAATTGTTGATAATTTTTGTATATTGACTGCTGCCCGGAGATGAGGATTAATCTGTGCTCGTCTGTGGTTGCATAATCCTGAGGTTGTCCATCAAGCCCATAGCAACCTTTTTTTAAATATCCGATGATTCCTCCTATCTGCGTTTATCTGCGTTCATCTGCGGTTTATAATTTCCTGAAAGCATCATGGGAAAGAGCTACTGAAATGTTGAATAATGCTTAAACTAATGTAAAAGTTATAAGGATTTAGCGGATGGTCTCGCTCTTTGCGTACTCTGCGGTGAGCTATTTGAGCGTGAGTTTATATTACGTATTTACGTTAATGAAAATCCATGATTTCGACTTGCTGTGAAGCAATACATACTATATTCCCAAATTAGGCGGAGTTAGGGTTTGATTCTCTTTATCTGCGTCTACCTGTATTCATCCCCGGTTAATATACTCTTAGAAAAATTCATCTCCCCTTTCTCAGCTTCCTCACCGCAAAATCCGCAGCTTTGTTCAGCACATCATAACTTTCAGCAAGCATAGGGCAGTAAGCAGTCTCCGTCTGGCTGAGAGAATAAACATCCATGCCATTTTTTACTGCAAGGGATATCATATTGATACGCGCCGCTGCGCCCTCTCCGATTGCCTGGCCGCCCAGGACTCTTCCAGTTCTTGCATCGGCTATTACTTTAACTATGATATCTCTAGCTCCGGGATAGTATGCGGGTTTATTTTTTCCCTGGGCTTTACCTGATATCGTCTCAAACCCGGCAGATTCTGCAAAGAACTCACTAAAACCCGCTGATGCGACCTCAAGCTTTCCGATACGCGAAACATAGGTGGAGAGCGCACCTTCATACGTATCATACCCGCCTGCCGCATTTGTACCTGCCACTGTTCCTTGCCTGAAAGCTGCCGATGCCAGCTGCATGGTAGTGGGTCTGTGGGTAATCAGGCTTACGGTCTCAATGCAATCCCCCACTGCATAGATCCCTTTAATATTAGTCTCCATCCTTGCATTTGTTTTAATGCCCCATCTCCCGACCTCAATCCCTGCATTCTTTGCTATATCAACATTTGCTCTCACACCCGCTGCGAGAATAACCATATCGGTTCTGATAATTTCGTTATCGATTGAAACAGATTCAACAGGGAAGCCATTTATACTGCCCACCGTTTTGTTTAAGAGCAATCTTATCTGTCTTTCCTCAAGTGACCGCTCCACCACTTTTGCCATATCCCTGTCTAACGCCCGCGGCAGGGCAGAGGAGAGCATTTCAACCACGAGGACATCCAGCCCCTTTTCTTTCAGGGCTACTGCAATCTCAAGCCCGATCGGGCCGGCTCCAACCACGATAGCTCTTTTTGAGCCTTTAGCATTCTCTATAATCTCTTGCGCGCTCTCAATATCATGCAGGATAAAAACACCTCTGCCAATACTCTCTTTTGCGCCCTTTATAGGAGGGATGAAGGGCTGTGCCCCGATGGCAATAATGAGGGAATCGTAGGGAATAGATACAATCTCCCCGGTTCTCAGGTTCTTTACCGCTACATTTTTCTCAGCAGGGTTTATCGCCTGAGCTTCATGTTCAAGTAATTTTGTTAGATGCTCATCAGGAGGCAGTGAGAATTTGAGGTCATCAAGACTTACGATGCCTTCTATAGCAAAAGGCATACCGCACGGGGAGAACATATCGTATGCCCTTTTCTCTATGATTGTAACAGAGGCTCTAGGATCGTTCCTCCGTATAGCCAGTGAAGCTGCAAAACCCCCGCTTCCAAGACCTAAAATTACTATTTTTGCCATACGTATTCATTTTGCATCGAACTTATTATAACCTTTCGATGCCAAAGAGACCATTTCAGTTGACACCGGGTGCATACGTTTATAATCCTCCAGCAGAATTAATCTGCTCTATGAGGCTCATTGCATTTGTAGGAATGCCAGCATCCGGAAAATCTGAAGCATCAGCCGTAGCACGTAGATTGAACATACCTGTTGTCAGCATGGGCGATATTGTAAGAGAGGAAACTGCAAGACGCGGCCTGTCTCCTACAGATGAGAATATTGGCGGCATGGGAACAAAGCTTCGCAGGGAGGAGGGAATGGATTCTATTGCAAGGCGCTGTACTTCCAAAATCCGTTCACTGGATTCCCCTGTTGTGGTTATTGACGGCACTAGGAATATAGAAGAGGTGGATTACTTCAAAAGACAGTTCGGGAGTGATTTTAAACTTATAGCAATCAAAACGTCGTTTGATATCAGGTTTGAACGGATGAAAAAACGTTGCCGCTCTGATGATATGTGTAACACAGGGGAATTAGAAAGACGGGATGAGCGTGAAAGGATCTGGGGAGTGGATAAAGCAATGGAAATGGCAGATATAACCATCGAGAATACAGGGTCTATTGAGAAATTTCATAAAGAAATAGAAAAAATACTTCAAGATCTATGAACATAACAGTAAGAATCTCTGCACTCATCTATCCTACCGAGATTGAGGAGAGAGTCAGAACCGCTATCACAAATCTATTCCCGATTGAACTACATCTCCAGGATTTTGGAATCCCGCGGCTCTATGGTGAGGGGAATCTTGAGAGCCTGAGAAAGCTGCATCTGCTCTTAAGAGAAGAGCATATCCTTGATACTGCGCGCAGTGTACTCTTAGCCGGGATTAGAGGGAACACGACTCAATTTAGTCTAAATAAACAGGTTGCATTCATAGGAAGGGTGAATTTTCCGGCTGGAGAAGAGAGTCTGGGTTCGATATATGTTGATATCTCTGCTGAGAGTAAAGACGACCTCCTCAAAATCATCGACTGGCTTGCACCGCAGACTATAGAGGGCAAGCCGATTGCGGAGATAGAGCTATAGTCTGAGCTTTGAGGGATCATCCACAGGACATAACATAATCCTATAAATATCTGGATAGATAATTGTTATCTGATGCAGAATACTCTGGAATTCGGGACAAAGAGTGTTAAGCCTGGTATTAGAATGCTGTTTGATATGAAGGAGGTCATTTACGATCGAGAATGGTTACTCAGCGCAACTGATCTTGAGCTGTATTATATGTACCGTGATCTATCGCTCAGCAGAAATGACGCCCTTACCATTAAAGAACATGGCTTAAGATATGATGTTACTGTCATCCCACCACGTATGCTGGGGTGTGAGTTCGTGAAAACAGCAGGACATTACCATCCCATGATACCAGGAACTGATACTACATATCCTGAGATATACGAGGTCTTAAGTGGTGAGGCGCACTACATCATGCAGAAATCAGATAATGATAAGATACAGGATGTGATACTGGTAAAGGCTGAGCAGGGGGACAAGGTGATTATTCCCCCGGGATATGGGCATATCACTATCAACGCATCTAATAAGGTACTTAAAATGGCGAACTGGGTAGCACGGGACTTTGAATCTGTATATGCACCAATAAAGGAAAAGGGAGGATGCGCATATTTTATTCTGGATAATGGGATTGTGAAAAACCCGGTTTATGATTATGTACCAGAGATAAGGATACTTGATCCAGCCGGTATCAGGGGATTGCAGAGAAACAGGGAAATGTACGGGCTGGTGAGGGATATCAGGAAACTGGAGTTTTTGACAAGACCACAAGAGTATGGATGGTTGTTCGAAGAGATTTTTTTATAAACCACTGTAGTATGAAAAGCTATATTACGCCTCATGACTACATGAAGCCACTAGACCATAGGCGAGGTGACGATAATAAGATGAAATTGATAATACCGCATCCAGGCCATTCTTTAGCACTGGAAGAGATATGCAAAGAGGCAACAGAGGAAGTAGATGAGATTTATATGGCAGGTACGCCAGAGGTACTTGGAAGCGGAAGAGTTACCTTACATGCGCCATTGCTGGATGAAATTACTGAGCAGACACAGTACATCCATGATAAAAAATTTAAAATAGGCATAGTCATGAATCCTTCCTGCATGGGGGGTCAGCATCTGACTTCGCAGGGTTATAATATGTTCAGGTGGTATTTTGGCAAGCTAAGCGAGATAGGGGTGGATTCTGTCACGGTTGCAGAACCTTATCTGGTGGAGATGCTTACAAAAGAATTTCCTGATATAAAGGTGGTAGTATCTGTCATATCGCATGTGGATTCACCTGAAAGAGCAAGATTTTTTGAGGAACTTGGTGCAGATGCCATAACGCTGGATACTAATATAAATAGAAACTTCGAAATTTTGGAGAGTATAAGAGAAGTCGTTGATTGCGAGCTCAGGCTGCTGGCAAATGAGGCATGTCTATATAAATGCCCGTTCAGATACTCTCACTTCAATCTGTTCTCTCATATGACCGCGCTTGGAAACAGGCCCAATATTTTCAGTGACTATTATTATGAAAAATGCATTTCATTCAGGGTCAGGTATCCAGAATTGATCATTAAATCTCCCTGGATAAGACCAGAGGACCTTGGGGCATACGAAGCTTTAGGTATAGATTGTTTTAAAACATCCGGTCGTGCCAACACCATACGCTGGATAACAGATTGCATGAGGGCTTATTCAGATCGATCGTATGATGGAAACCTGATGGATATACTGGATTGCCCGAGTGAATTGCGCGATATGTTCTATATTCCGAACAAGGAATTAGACGGCACTATAAAACAGTGGATGACTTGCAAAAAGTTCTGTCATAAATGCGGATTCTGTAAGGCCACTGCACAAAGAATTATTAGAGTTTTTGAATTTACGGACATGCAAAGAAAGACTCTGCCTTTAAGAGAGGTTCAGGTGGTCTAATGCGCGATTTCCTGGATAAAATCCCACAGAGCCGTGGAAAGCTTGAGAGCACTATAAGGAAATTCAAGGGAGCACCTGTTTATATAGTAGAATTAAAAGTGTTTGGAACTGCGTGCGGGTGTATTGGCATACTTGCAGATGTGAGAGGCCTGCAGATTGAGGATATAGAGGTCTATCAAGAGCACTTTGTAGCCATTCTGTCTGAAATAAGCAAGTATATTGGATTAAAGCCTCATTTGATCTATGCCCGTACCTTACCTGGATCATTCGAGGTAGTGGCATTTACTGCTAGAGAACTCTGTAGTAGATGCAAGAATGATCTTGCCAGCTTTGAGAAACCAAGACCGGATTTAATAATACTTAATAAAGCATGAGTGAGAGATTCAATTATGCAAAATCAAAATGATAGAGCCAGGTTTGCGGCTGAGATAAAGAATAAAAAATATATCGATAACTATATCGAGAAATGGCTTGAGCTAAAGACACTTGATAAGCCGTACGTGGAATGCGAGATCTGCGGGTACATGAGCAATGCCTCTATTCATCAGCACCTCCTGATACCAGAGGAATTTGGTCTAAATTCAAGCAACAACCGCATAATCCACGTGTGCGCAAACTGCTATTATGAGCTTCGCGCCCTTATAGATAAGCAGCATATCGAGACGGTGCCAGAAAGAATGCTGCAGGTATGTGAGGAGGCTTTTGAGAAGTTAAAGGATAAGAAAAAACACTATATGGCAGCAAATCAGAGCTTAGAGGGGATAGAGGTCTGATGTTCACTCTCCTTCTCGACAGAGTAAGAGAGATTGTTGATGAACCAGCGAATATAAATGAGAAGCTTCTATCCATCTGCAGGCTGCTCAAGAACAACGTTCTTCACTATAATTGGGTCGGATTCTATCTTGTGGATCAATCAAGAGAGCTTGTCCTCGGACCTTTTATTGGAGAGCCTACCGAACACATGAGAATACCTTTCGGGAAGGGTATATGTGGTCAGGCAGCAGAAAGAAAAGCAACATTCATCATCCAGGATGTCTCAAAAGAGGTAAACTATCTCTCATGCAGTCCAAAAGTGCAGTCTGAGATAGTAGTTCCAATCTTTAAGAATAGAGAAATCGTAGGGGAACTCGATATAGATTCACATAACCTCTCACCCTTCACAGAAGAGGATGTAAAATTCCTTGAAAATGTATGCCAGGTTGTATCCAGGCTGTTTTAGAGCGCAAAGAACGCTTTGCGTTCTTTGCGGTAATTTTACTATATGCTGCAACTGATCACGCAAACTAAAGCTAAACTTTAGGGCTACCTTGACCCCACGGATAAACCGCAAGTATTAAAAGGTATTATTGCTATATGAGCGATCGCTATATGAGCGATGATCTGAGTGAGACAAATGTATTTGATTCGATAGGCAACCCTTTACATGTAGGGAGTTCTGTACTCTACGGGGCAACAGGTACAAAAGGTTATGTAACTGAAATTATATCTGATGAGGAAGGTACATGGGCGCTTGTCGATAAGACCAATCTATACTATAAGACCGAAGTTCTTACAGTGATAAAGGACGTTGAGGAGAAAGAGGTTGGAGAAAAAATATTCACTCGTGAGGAAATGGACAAAGCATTAGAAAAAGAGAAGGAATCCGCTCCAAAAGAGATGAGTGATATCAGTGTGGAGAGCGGTGGATAAAATATAAAGTACATTTCATAAAAATCAAAGCATGTAGGGCTCCGCTGCGGATATTTTGTAGGCTATTTTATAACGGATTATCATGAATAATTCGTAAGATTTAAGTACTATAAGTGAATAGGATGGGGTGTACAAGGGATTGTAATGGTAGATCGATACAATAAAAAACAATATTCAAGAGAAATCAGGACGTAGGTATCTTTTCTTGAGTCCTGTACTCCAGAATATTGTCTATCGCTCTTATTGTTTCGTCGCCAGGTGATCAGTCTCTTGGAAAAATAAAACATAGGAGGTAAATAAACGTGGCTGACTCAATAGACCTATATAGCGACAGAGGAGCAAAACTCAAATCAGGCGTGGATCTAAGTACCATAAGCCCGATGAAAAATGCCGCTATTAAGAAAATAGTCACCGGTATAAAGCGAACAGCAGCCGTTGACTTAGCTGGAATCGAGAAGACCTTAGCAACTTCATCCATAGGCGGTAAAGGTAGAAAGATTCCAGGAAGAGAGATGAAACTGGACATTGTAAAGAATGCAGATAAGATCCGCAGCAAGGTTGCAGATCTGGTAAAAGTGGAGGACGGCGACGACACCAATGTTGAATCCTTAAACGGTGGCAAGCAGTTGCTGGTTCAGGTACCTTCCCCCAGAATCGATGTTGCCGCAGAATATGTATCATCATTAACCTGCGCAGCACAGGCAACCACACTGGCAATAATCGACCAGTTCAATATCGGAATGTTCGACTCACCGACCATCAAGTCCGCAGTCTGGGGACAGTATCCACAGACACTTGATATGGTAGGCGGCAATGTAAAGTCAATCGTCGAAATCCCACAGAAGGACGAGGGCTTTGGCTATACATTAAGAAACGTCATGGCAAACCACCTTGCAGCAACCTGCAGGTTCAATGCTATGAACACCGCAGCACTGTGCTCGACCCTTGAGACTGTAGGTGTCTTTGAAATGGGCGATGCACTTGGCATACAGGAGAGGCACAGACTTCTTGCATACTCACATCAGGGCCTGAACGCAAACAACCTTGTCTATGGAACAGTAAAGGAACAGGGCAAGACAGGTACAATCGGTACAGTTGTCCATGCAATTGTCGGAAAGGCACTCGATGACAAGATAATCAGTGCAGATAAGAAGTTTGCATCTGGCTATACAACATACAAGACATCTGATGTAGGCAAGTGGAATGCATACTGCGCAGCAGGCACAATGGCAGCAACGCTGGTGAACTGCGGTGCTATGAGAGCACCACAGTCAGTATCAGCAGTACTGCTGTACTTCAATGATATCATTGAGAAAGAGACCTCACTGCCAGGATGCGACTTCGGTAAGGTACAGGGAGTTGCAGTCGGATTCTCCTTCTTCAGTCACTCTATCTATGGCGGCGGAGGACCAGGCACATTCAACGGTAACCACGTAACTACCAGACACTCAAAGGGACTTGGAGTGCCATGCGTAGCAGCAGCCGTTGCCCTTGATGCAGGTGTACAGATCTACAGCCCGGCAAAGACCTCTCAGCTTGTAGGAGATGTCTTCAGTGCAGTAGATGAATTCAGGGAGCCGATCAAGGCTATAGCGGAGGCCGTATAAATAAGGAGAATTGAATGGTAAATACTGCTTCAGTCACGGATAAGCCCATCCAGATACGAGTATTTCCGCAGCGATTATTACAACCTGAGACCGCTGAGAAACTCCTGAACGAGATTGATCAGACCAAAGGTGTAATAAGAATGCTCCTCAACGGGAAAAATCTGCCCAGAAAGGTCACATGCGGACCTGGAACAGGCGCAGATGTGAACCATCCTGACCGGACGATCATCAATGTTGGAGGATGTGCATTCGAGCTGCATATCATAGTGGGAGAGGTAATAGTTGAAGTGGAGAATGAAAGTGCTATGGAAGACGTCAAAAAAGCGTGTGAGCGAGCGCTCCCCTTCTCGTTTGAGTTCAAACGAGGGCACTTTATAAAGAGAAGACCCACCCTGACTGATTACGGCAAGTATGGGTTCAGAAGCAAGACTGATGAGAGAATCAATCTTGAAGATGAACGAATACTCGGCCTGATAGATCCACATGCAAAAGCGGAAACAAACCTCTGTGTAATTGATACAGAGAAAAAGTAATGAGTTTATCCTGGAAGCGGAAGGAACCGATTCAAATAAAATAAGGAGGAAAAAAAATATGGCTTATAAACCACAATACTACCCTGGCAATACCTCAGTTGCCAAGAATAGAAGAAAACACATGTCAGATGACTTAGAGAAACTGCGCGATATTGCAGATGAGGACTTAACCGCAATTCTGGGCCACAGAGCACCAGGTTCGGACTATCCCAGCACACACCCGCCACTCTCAGAGATGGGAGAACCAGATGACCCGATAAGAGAGATCGTAGAACCAACACCGGGCGCAGCAGCAGGCGACAGAGTCAGATATGTACAGTATGCTGATTCAATGTACAATGCTCCAGCAACACCATACTTCAGATCGTATCACGCAGCAATCAACTTCAGAGGTGTTGATCCAGGCACACTGTCAGGCAGACAGGTTAACGAGATGAGAGAGAGAGACCTTGAAGAGTACACCAAGAGACAGTCAGAGACCGAGATAACCGACTGGGGTCTTGCAGGAATGCGAGGCTGTACAGTTCACGGACACTCCCTCAGATTACAGGAAGATGGCGTAATGTTCGATATGCTGGATCGGCGCAGACTCGAAGGCGGCAGCATTGTAATGGACAAGGACCAGGTCGGTGTACCAATCGACAGAAAGGTAAACCTTGGCAAACCAATAAGCGAGGCAGATGCTGCCAAGAGAACATCCATATATAGAGTGGATAACGTATCCTTCAGAAGCGACAAGGAAGTAGTCGAACATGTACAGAGAGTCTGGGAGTTAAGAACCAGATATGGCTTCCAGCCAAAGGCGTAAGAGGTGAGTCAAATGGCAGAACCAAGATTTAAGAAAGCAATGGAAACAAAGTACGCAAAAGAATGGGGAACCAACAAATGCGGCTCCACAGCTAAGAGCAAAATAACCGATAAGAAGACCAAGTACCTCAGACTTGGATATACCCAGAACCCAAGAAAGGTAGAGATGACAAAGTGCGGAGCAGCAATCACCAAGAAGAGAGGATTGCAGGCGTATGATCCAAAGCTGCACCTTGCCGGTATCCCGATGGGTCAGAGGCAGTTGACCCCATACACAATATCTGGAACAGATATCGTGTGCGACGGTGACGATCTCCACTTCGTCAACAATGCTGCAATGCAGCAGGAATGGGACGATATAAGGAGAACATGCATTGTAGGACTTGACCTGGCACATGAGACTCTTGAGAAGAGATTGGGCAAGGAAGTTACTCCTGAGACCATCAACTACTATCTTGAAGTCTTAAACCATGCAATGCCCGGTGCAGCTATCGTTCAGGAGCACATGGTCGAGACACACCCTGCATTAGTAGATGACTGCTATGTGAAGGTATTCACAGGCGATGAAACCCTGCAGGATGAAATCGATAAGCAGTTCGTTATCAATATCGATAACGAATTCCCGGCAGAGCAGGCAAAGCAGATCAAAGCAGGCATAGGCAAGACCTCATGGCAGGCAGTGCATATCCCGACCATAGTCACAAGGACTGAGGACGGACCAGGCACAAGCCGCTGGATGGCAATGCAGGTCGGTATGACCTTTATCAGCGCATACCATATGTGCGCCGGTGAAGCAGCAGTCGGTGAGCTTGCATTCACAGCCAAACACGCAGGACTTGTAGAGATGAGCGATATGATCCCTGCACGCCGTGCAAGAGGACCAAATGAGCCAGGAGGATTATCCTTCGGCCACATGGCAGATATCGTCCAGACAAGCAGAAAGACACCAGATGATCCAGTCAATGTAGCATTACAGACAGCAAGCGCAGCAAGCATGCTGTACGATCAGATCTGGCTCGGCGGCTACATGTCAGGCGGTGTGGGATTCACCATGTATGCAACACCAGCATACACCAATGATATCCTGGACGACTACGTGTACTGGGGCGCAGACTATGCACAGAAGAAGTACGGAGGATTCGGAAAGGCAAAGGCCACAATCGAGACCGTTAAGGATATCGGCACAGAGGTAACCCTTTACGGTATTGAGGCGTACGAGAAGTACCCGACCACACTCGAGGATCACTTCGGAGGCTCGCAGAGAGCCACAGTGCTGGCAATGGCAGCAGGCGCCTCAACAGCAATGGCAACCGGACACAGCAATGCAGGTCTATCTGCATGGTATCTATCCATGTACCTCCACAAAGAGGCATGGGGCAGACTCGGATTCTATGGATACGATCTGCAGGACCAGTGCGGTGCAACCAACGTCTTCTCACTCGGCTCTGATGAAGGTGCCATTGGAGAGGTCAGAGGTGCTAACTACCCGAACTACGCAATGAACGTAGGTCACCAGGGTGGATACACCACAGTAGTCTCAGCAGCACATGCTGGCAAGAAGGATGCATTCTGCGTGAACCCGCTGGTCAAGAGCTGCTTCGCAGATGACCTGGTCAACTTTGACTTCGCGGATCCAAGAGGAGCATTCGGCAAGGCAGCACTCAGAGAATGGGATCGCTGCGCCGGTGAGAGAGCATTCGTTATCCCAGCAAAGTAGATCTATAAGTAGGCTTTATGCCTACTTTTCTTATTTTTTGGGATAACTGGATGGAAAAAGATATATTATAGTTTGATGTTCATAGCGATGTGATTTAAAATGGCAGAAGCTAAAGGAGAAGTAAAAAGACAGCCCAAGGTACCCGGTGACGTAAAATGTATGTTCTGTGATGGGACAGGGAAACACCAGGATGAGACATGTGTTGTCTGTGACGGAAAAGGAACAGTGTATGTTTTTGACTCAACAAGAAAGTGCCAATGGTGCAAAGGCAGAGGTTATCTGATGCCTAAAATTCCATGCACCACTTGCGGCGGAACCGGTCACACAAGACCTGTTAATAAACAGCGCCTGTTTTAAAGAGGGGGGTCAAAGAATCCCCTATATCCTTATTAGAACTATTTTATAAAAAATTGAAAGATAATTTAATATCTGCTATTTCCTGTAACTGTATTTCTCACTTAGCTTCTGATAGATGTAGTCGTGTGCACTGTTCACGGCCTCTAATTCTCCGCGCAGCACCAGGAGATTATCAGATTCTAGATCTATGGTTTTAATAGCACATTTCCGGGTGGTTACTTCTAGATTAAACTTGTCTACCGCCTCCATTATTATTTTATGAGGTAATCCAGGCGGCAGAACTAAGTCGTATAGATCCGCAAGTGCTTTCTCTCTTTCATCAACAACATCTCCAGCATCTTCAACAAATTCATCTCCTATATATTTATTTTCCTTATCAATCATAGAAATCACTTTTTGATATGAAATCTTTATTAGGTCACATAAAGCTTATGGTAACCTATGCTTACAAAATTACTATTCCCGCCCCAATGGATCCCAACCCAGCCTTATTTAAGTCTCCCATCTCTCTTCGCCTTCCTGAAGGCCAATAATTGTGATGTAGAGCAGATGGATATCAATGTATCCTTTTATGATGATCTGTTAAGTAAACAGAGACTCTCTGGCTTATATGAGAGAATTTATTCGAAATTCCAGGATATGGAGTCCAAAAAAGAACTATCACCTCACCTTCAGAAACAGTACACAGAACTGAGCAGTTCTGTTCTTTTTGGCAAATACATTATTGATGAAACGGATAATGCGAAAAAGCTTTTAAGGGATAAGAAGGATTTCTATAATGTTAAAGAGCTATTTAGAGCTTTTAAAATACTTGAGCTTGGACTTAAGCTTGCTTCTTCGGCTTATTATCCTACAAACCTGACCTTTCATTCATATGATATGCGCTACTCATGCCGCTCAAGTAAAGCTATTCTTGCTGCGATTAATGATCGGGAAGAGAATCTCTTTATTGATTATTTCGAGAAAGAGACGGTCCCTAAAATCCTTGAAAACAGACCTGATCTAATAGGTATTTCGATAATCAATACCAGTCAATTAATCCCTGGACTAACGCTTGCAAGCCTTATTAAAAGAGCAGATGAGAATATACATATAAATATAGGGGGCAGTATTTTCACGCGTCTGATCAATGAGATAAGCAAAAATGAGAAGCTTTTCTCTATATTTGATAGTGTGATCGTACATGAAGGTGAGACCGCTTTATTGAATCTCACAAAACATCTGAGCAATGGATTTGACATTGAAGATATCCCCAACCTCATCTATAAAAGTGGATCCGGGATCAGGATCAACAGGCTCAGTTCTAAGGGAGAGGATATTAATTCTTTACCCTCTCCATGTTTTGATGGTCTTCCACTCTCATTATATTTTTCACCTGAACTCATCCTTCCTGTACTTTCATCAAGGGGATGCTACTGGAGACGCTGTACCTTTTGTGACCATAGTTATGGTTATTCAGGGAATTACAGGCCCAGGGATGTTGATCTATTATTTAATGATCTCAAGACACTAAAAGATAGATATAAAACAAGCTTTTTCACGTTTCAGGATGAAGGGGTTTCTCCAGGATTGGTAAGTGCATTATCTGATAAGATAATAGAGAATAATCTTGATATATCGTGGTTGGCAGATTCGAGATTTGATTCGATATTTTCTGCTGAGTTTGGCAATAAGATCGCTGATGCAGGGTGTAAGATGTTGTATTTTGGACTGGAATCTGCTAATGACAGGATCCTGTCATGCATGGATAAAGGTATAAAAAAAGATAACGTGTTAAACATCTGTAAATACTGCGCTGATGCGGGAATCTGGTCACATCTTTTTTTAATATTCGGGTTTCCTACAGAGACCCGCCATGAGGCAAGAGAGACAGTAGATTTTATCCTGCATAATAATAAAATAATCCGCTCAATGTCGTTTGGCAGTTTCCAGCTTACAAAGCACTCAAAAGTGTATGAGAACCCACCATTGTTTGATGTTAAGACAATAATTCGAAATGAGAGTATAGACCTGTCGCTCTGGTATGATTATGAAGCCACCCGCGGAATGTCAAAGAAAGAGACGGATGAGTTGATACAGGAATTCTATAATGAGCTTTCTTTGCAGTACAGGGATTTCTCTATCTGGGGCAATCTTGATAGGGAACATCTTTTTCTTTATATCTCTCACTATAAGGGATATACGAATGAGCGGGGTTTATCCGAACTGATTGATAGGATAAAGAAGGAACAGATAAAGAAATACACCACAACTGATACCCAAAATAATGGAATATATCCGGTTCTCAATGAAGGGGTTTTTGTAAGAACGTTTAATTTCAATCTGGCACAGATAATTCATATCATGCTGGCAGGGGACTCCCTGGAGAACATGCTGCATAAAGAGAGAACAAATGTACTGTTTGATACCAATAATAACAGGATATTTACTATAACCGATTTTGCAAAGGACGTGCTGGACAGGAGCAGTGGAGAATTAGATATATCAGAAATAGTTGAGGTAATCAGAGAGAAGTATCAAATGCCTTATAATGAGGCTGAGTCTAAGTGTAAGAACTTTTTGAAAGGGTTATTAGAAAAAAATATAGTCTGTTATTGACGTTTCGTTATCTCTATATACTCATAAATTAATTTCCAATTAGGGTATTCGAATGAAGACATGTATAATGTGCGGCGGCGAGGGCACAAGGCTCAGACCGCTTACTTTTGACAGGCCAAAACCGACGATCCCTCTGTTAAATAAACCATCGTTGGTACACCTGGTCGAGCATCTGGCTATGGAGGGTTTTAATGATATCGTGCTTACACTGGGATATCTTGGTGGCGAAATAGAGGCAGCGCTCGGCGATGGCAGTATGTATGGTGTACATATCGAATATGTACATGAGAAAGAAAAAATGGGAACTGCAGGAGGAGTAAAAAATGCAGAAGAGTTATTCGAAGGAGAGCCATTTCTGGTCGTGGGAGGAGATCATGTCATGAACCTCAGGCTCAGGGAGTTCTTCCGTTTTCATGAGAAAAACGATGCTCCTGTGACTATAGGCTTAATCCCGATCGATGATCCGCGTGAGTATGGTATTGCTGACCTGGATGTCAATAACAGGATAACCCGCTTCTTTGAGAAACCGGGGCCAGGTGAGATTTTCAGCAACCTTGCAAGTACGGGCATATACGTATGCGACCCTGAGGTCCTGAAATGGATACCAGGGGAGAAATATGATTTTGCGAAAGACCTTTTTCCACAGATCATGAAAAAGGGCGAGAATATCAATGGCTTCCTTGTACACGGGAGATGGACAGATATAGGTAACCCGCAGGCTTACAGGGAAGCATGCAGATGGATGCTTGAGCAGATGCCGGGTACAAAGATCTCAGGGCGCCTTAATGTTAAGGATGCAAAGGTGACTGGTCCAATCGATCTTGGACATGATGTATATCTGGGTTCAAATTCTGCTGTTGTCGGTCCTATAGTAATCGGAGAGAATACCTCTATCGGAGATAATGTATTGATCGGCCCATATACATCCATCGGCTCAAACTGCAAGATCGGCAATGGTTCAAGGATTCTCTCTTCTTATATCTTTGATAACATTGAAATAGGCTCTAACACCATGGTCTCAGGCGCAATTATCGATAATGCCACTAAAATAAAAGATTCGTGCATCCTTGAGACAGGCACAGTTATTGGCCCGAGGGTCATAATCGGGGATGAGGTAACGGTTAATTCACCTGTGAGGATATGGCCTGAGGTCAGGGTAAAAAGTGGAACCAGGGTCAGTGAGAACCTCGGGAATGAGGACTTCGACAACGAGATAAAGGGTTCCTAGGATTCCAGTATCTCTACAGAGCCGTCTTTTTTCCCGATATAAATAACATCAACACCTGTGAATATTCCATGTTCAACAACGCCGATACATCGTGAAATAGCTTCATCCAGATAAACAGGATCATCTATTGCTCCAAAATCAGCATCCATAATGAGATTCCCGTTATCCGAAATAACAGGCCCGTCTTTATTTATGCCCATACGTAGCTCTGCCCTTCCCCCGAGTTCTGCTATCTGTTTTATCACGAGTTTTCGTGCAAAGGGTATGACCTCAAGCGGAACATGGTGGTTCAGAATATCCGCACATTTTGAATCGTCCACTACAGCAACAAACCGCCGGGAGGATAGAGCCACTATTTTTTCCCGCGTATGCGCGCCTCCTCCGCCTTTGATTGCAGTGAAACTGGCTATCTGATCAGCGCCGTCAATGTCAATATCAAGAGCAGGGTGCTCATCCAGGGTGGTAAGGGGAATGCCATGTTCTACTGCTAAATATGCTGACTGGTAAGATGTGGGCACACCCAGGATCCTGAGGCCTGAAGCGACACGTTTTCCGAGTTCTTTTATTGCATAAGCAGTAGTTGAGCCTGTGCCAAGCCCAACGACCATTCCGTTTTTTACAAGCCGGGCGGCCTGCTCTCCTGCAGCCTGCTTGGGATTGTTATGATGGGTCATAGTGCGCATCTATGTCTGAGATGATAAAAATACTTGTGGATGATGTCGCCAGAAAGCCTGAGTTAAATTTAAATACTATTAATAGTTTGAAGAAGGCTAAAAGAAGGTGTTTTATGGCTTTTCACGTGATGCTGATCCCTACTCTGGGCTGTCCTTCTAAATGTAGTTATTGCTGGAGTTCAGAGGAAGGATCTCCAGTAATGAGCATTGAAACCATCAAAGAAGTGGTTACGTGGCTTAAGAATTTCCGGAATGAACCGGTTACCTTTACTTTCCACGGCGGGGAGCCGCTCCTGGCGGGCGCTGATTTTTACCGAAAAGCGCTACCTCTACTGGCTGAGGGTTTGGATCATCTTAAACCGGCTTTTGCCCTGCAGACCAATCTCTGGAAAATTACCCCGGAACTGGCCCGGATCCTGGCTGAGTATAATATTCCCATCGGTTCCAGTTTAGATGGCCCGCAGGAGCTTACTGACCTGCAGAGAGGAAAAGGGTACTACGAGAAGACCATTCGGGGCTATGAGATTGCTAAGGCTTCCGGTCTCAAGGTGAGTTTCATCTGCACCTTCACATCCTATTCTGTAAAGTTCAGGGAGGATATTTTCAATTTTTTCCTTGAGAATGGTTTAAATCTTAAATTACATCCCGCACTGCCGTCATTACGTTCCGAAGATCCTGGGAAATGGGCACTTGATCCAGAAGAGTACGGGGAATTGTTAGTCTATCTTCTGGATAAATACCTGGAAAACATGAGCAGGATTGAACTTATGAATATTGACCACCTGTGTAAATGCGTGTTCACCAACCGGGGCACTGTCTGCACCTTCGTGGATTGTATGGGGGATACCTTTGCGGTGGGACCTGACGGGAGCATATATCCCTGCTATCGCTTTGTGGGTATGCCAGAATATGTTATGGGCAATGTTCATGACCATCCAGGAATGGAAGATCTGGCTCAGTCCGACGCATGGAAGCTCATGTTCCAGTTCAAGGAATATGTGGACCAGAATTGCGGGGAATGCAACTACATTAAATTCTGCCGGGGAGGATGTCCCTACAATGCCATAGCACCTACTGAGGGTGAAGTAAAGGGCGTCGACCCCCACTGTACTGCCTATAAGAGGATATTCAAAGAAATAACAGAGCGGTGGGAGAAGGAGTTTTTAGGAGGCTCTGATATGCCAATGTTTGGGTTTCCGTCAGAGCCTAAGATGGATGCCAGGCCGGGAGTGATGGCGATAATGCTTAAGCGGCTCTGATTATGGATTAAGGGGCTGATCCTATAGCCTTAGTATGTATATTGCTGCATCAACAAGGATAATATACACAACGAGCAGCAAAACAGTGTACATAAGGCTCTCCTTCCATTTCCTGTTCCACCTTGCCCCGAAGAACATCCCGATAATAAACCCGATTACATGGGATATGTAGGCGACATTCCCCATTTCCCCGTTCTGGATCGCGATTATATTAAATACAAAAAACAGAAGAGCCAGCGGCCCGATGGGTGAGAGGAACATGAGTGAATAACCAGGGCGCCGAATGAGCAGAACAACTGCCATAATGGCAAATATGGCAGCAGATGCACCGACCATTTTGACATCAGGATAGAAGGGTATGCTCAGGATAAACGAAAGTACGCCGCCTGTAAAGAATACCGTGGCTGTACGCAGTGCACCTACCTTTTCCTCAAGGATGCGGCCGAATATGTACAGGAAGAGCATATTGCCAATAAGATGAACAAAATTTGCATGTACGAAAATACCTGTTACCAGGGTATCATAATCTCCACGTAAAAGGGCATTCTTACTGAAAGCAAGGTCGCCTGGCGTACCCCATGCATATAAACTGAGAACCACGCTTAGTATTATCAGAAAATCTATTAGCTTCATTGTGATCTGATAAGCTCTCTTGTGTGTTCTGCAACTTGTTCTGGATCAACGTGAAGTCTGGCTGCACCGCTATCCATAGCAGCCTTCGCCACGGCAGATGCCACAGATGGGGCAACCCTGGGATCAAAAATGCTCGGTATGATCGTATCCCCTGCCAGCCCGACGGGATCGACAAGGGATGCCAGCGCATCTGCCGCAGCCAGTTTCATCTCCTCGTTTATATCCCTGGCTCTAACATCCAGGACGCCCCTGAATATCCCTGGAAAACCAAGGGCATTGTTGATCTGGTTTTTGCAATCCGAACGTCCTGTAGCTACAATGCGCGCACCTGCCCTTTCTGCCTTATCAGGTGCGATCTCAGGCTCAGGGTTTGCAAGCGGGAAAACAATAGCATTATCGGCCATGGAACGCACCATGTCCTCAGAAACGATCCCGCCTACAGACAGACCGATAAAAACATCCGCCCCTTTCATGGCATCAGAAAGTGCTCCGTGCTCATTATCCTTATTCGTGATCTCTGCAAGCTCTTTTTTATAGGGATTCAAGCCACTTCTACCTCTATAAATAATGCCTCTGGAGTCGCATACAAGAATATTCCTGGCCCCTCTGCTTACAAGCAGCCTGGCAGTTGCGGTTGCTGCTGCCCCTGCCCCGCTGATAACGATCTTTATTTCATTGAGTTTTTTTCCAACTATTTTTAAGGCATTGATCGACCCGGCAAGAATTACTGCCGCTGTCCCGTGCTGGTCATCGTGAAATACCGGAATATCAAGTAATCTTTTCAGGCGTGCCTCGATCTCAAAGCACCGTGGAGCAGCTATATCCTCAAGATTGATACCTCCAAAAGAGGGCGCTATGTTCTTTACTGTATTTACGATCTCATCAACATCCTTCGTATCAAGGCACAGGGGAAATGCATCAACGCCTGCGAGGATCTTGAAAAGCATTGCTTTCCCTTCCATAACAGGCATGGCTGCTAAAGGGCCGATATCGTCCAGTTCAAGCACTGACGTGCCGTCACTCACTACAGCCACCAGATTTCCTTTCAGGGTATAGCGGTAGACATCGTCCCTGTTTGAGTGTATCCTCAGACATGGTCCGGCAACGCCGGGTGTATAGGCAAGGCTCAGTTCTTCTTTTGTCCTTATCCTGATCTTGCTTTTTACCTCTATCTTTCCCCTGTGCAGCTCATGGAACCTGAGTGCCTGCTCATATACCGATTGTCCCATCTTTAATCCCCTCCAGTGCAGTCTCTAATGCTTTCTTATGCAACTCAGCCGCTTTATGTATTCCGCCTCTTGTGCCCCGAAGAGCCCTGCACGGGTACTGCTGCACAAGAAGCCCTGCTCTTGCGGGCGCATCCTTTATGCCTGTTCCAGCAAGAGCCTCTGCCATATGCCATGTACTCCCGCACGGCGCGCCACGAACCACTTCCACGTTCGATATGGTATCACCTTTTGTAGTTATCCTGACCTCTGGCCTCCCAAAACATGAAGCAAACTCATCAACTGTCTTATTGCCGCATCTCTCAAGATCGCAGCATATCTCATGTACTTTGATCTTCATATTATATCTGTTCGATAGGTCGAGCAGCTCAGAGTGCCCGCCTGCTCCTGATATACCACCTGCGATAATCACAGCACTGGCGCCGCATTCTCCTGCGATGCGTATGATCTCTGGTGTTAGATCAGGATGCAGGATATACGCTATGATGAGATTACTTGAGAGTACGCTTTTATCAAGGTTCAGGTCGGCTACGAAATCCCGTGGAGCCTCAATAAAATCCGGAAGCAGCTCGGGGATCTCTGCTGAGGATACTCTGAGATATGAATTGCTTTTGATTTTAATATTCTCGATCAGGCGGCGGCCGTATTTTCCTCTTGTAATTACGCCGATGGATATCATCAGTTTATAATTGTCGCTTTAGTATTTTGGTCTTGCGGAGGATTGATTAAATTATCCAGAGTAACCTCAACCAAAAGCTATTTGCTCGATCAACCCAATTTCTCTGTAAGGAGTGGTTTTATGAAAGTTAGTGAAATAATGACAAAAAATCCGATTACAGTAGATCCTGAAGCTTCGGCAATGGATGCGGCTAGAAAGATGCAAGAAGAGAGAGTAGGAACTGTTCTTGTTGCAGATAGGGATCATCTGGAAGGTATAGTAGTCGATAGGCAGATCACTACAAAGGTAGTAGCTGCAGGAAAGGATCCAGCCAGAACTAAGGTGAGCGAATTCATGACCAGAAACCCTGTTACAGCCAGACCTGATATGCAGCTGGAGGATGTTTCACGGATGATAGGGGAAAATAAGTGCAGAAGAATTCCTATTGTTGAGGGCGAAAGGCTGATTGGAATTATATCGTCTGCTGATATCGCTGGACATGCAAGGGAATGTAATGTATGTATAAATAACATACTCGATGAGGTTGCAAAAGCTGAGAAATAATTTTCTTAGCTTCATGGATGAAGGCCGGGATGCTGGGTGTGATCTTTCCTTCCTATATAAGCCCGGTGGGCAGGTGTGCCGATCGGCGCACGTTCGGGAAGTCTTCTTCCACCGGCATAAGTGTGTATAGCTTTGCCTCCTCAACAACGACAAGGCCATAGTGCGTCACTTTTTTCCCGGCCCACAGGGCGCGCATGATCTCTGCCGATTCACGTAATCTTTTGTTCCTTTCCGACGCAGGTGGCCACCAGTCGCCTGTGATCGCCTCGTTAAGCAGCTCTGGCAAGCTCCAGTAAAACACCTGGTTTGAATTGTTCATGAGATGCATGGTAACCTATTTTCATAACCCCCTCCTTTCATGGATTAAACTTATTTTAGTCCTTTTGTGTTCTAATAAGTCCTTATTCTCATCCTGACCATGGTTTACGGAACTCAGGATAGAGTGTGAGCCCTCCGCAGGCAAGAATTGTTTGACCTGTAATGTACGAGGCATCATCTGAAGCTAAAAACGCAAATACGGCCGCCATCTCCTCAGGTGTGCCGGCACGCCCCAGTGGAATACGACTTTCTACTTCTGCCCTGCGTCTGGGATCCTCAACCCAGGCACGGTTGACCGGGGTAATTATAGCTCCGGGAGCTACAGCATTGACACGGATACCTTTATCCGCATACTCCAGGGCCAGGGTTTTCGTCAGACTGCTTATACCGCTTTTGCTGGCAGCGTAACTTAAGTATCCTGGCCATGGAATGATCTCATGTACGCTGGAATTATTGATGATCACTCCCCCGTATCTTCTGGCTAGAAAATGCTTTATCGCCTCGCGTGAGCACAGAAAAGTACCGCGCAGATTCACAGCTATCACTTTATCGAAATCCTCTACCTTCGTCTCGTGACTTGCACTCAGCTTCTGGATACCGGCATTATTTACAAGTATATCCAGGGTACCCCATTCACCCAGGATTTTATTGAACATCTCTACTACATCCTCTTCCCTGGATACATCGGCCTGGATGATTAAACTCTTAATAGATTTGCCTGCCTCTCTGGCCAGTCTTTCGGTCTCTTCTGCTTTCTCAGCGTCTTTACGATAGTTTATAACAACATTTGCGCCCTCATGTCCGAACCTGATAGCTATTGCACGACCAATGCCGCTTGAGCTACCCGTTACTAACACATTCTTACCTTCAAGTCTTCTCATTTATAATATCCCTTCTTCCATATTCCCCATTTTGTTTTTTTGATTTTGTAGTAATAAACCTTGCGGTGCCCTTATTTATGCCCTCCCATAGATTTCTGTCATTTTTTGCAGCCTTCTGATAAGTGCAGGTGTTAACTCACCTGGTAGAAGCCGCCACTGCCAGTTCCCCTTCCCGGCTGCAGGCCTGTTCATCCTGCCCTCTTCACCGATACCCAGGATATCCTGCATGGGAAGAATAGCTACCTTTGCCACGGACATCATAGCCAGCCTGATGAACTCAAGGTGGACATCCTGAGATGAGACCTCTTTTCCAATGTAGTTAAACAACCTCTCTTTATCGTCCTGCGATGCTTCATGCTCGAACCATCCTTTTACCGTGTTGTTATCATGTGTCCCGGTATATACCACGCAGTTTTTCACATGGTTATGCGGTGCGTATGGACTTGCTGGAAGGTTCTCATCAAAGGCAAAGAGAAGCAGCCGCATACCGGGAAACTCAAAGCGGTTCATGACCTCCCTTACATCGGGTGTTATTACACCAAGATCCTCTGCGATGATTGGAAGATCGGGGAAGTGCCGAAGCAGCGTATTAAAAAAATCCTCTGCTGGCGCTTTGATCCACTGCCCTCTTGTTGCTGCCCTCTCGCCCGCCCTGACCTGCCAGTATGCAATAAAACCCCGGAAGTGGTCGATCCGCACAATATCAAAGAGCTTCAGGTTATGTTCCATGCGCTGGATCCACCATGCATATCCGCTCTCTTTCAGTATATCCCACCGGTAGACCGGGTTCCCCCATAACTGTCCTGTCTGGCTGAAATAATCGGGCGGAACACCTGCAACAAAGGATGGTCTTTTCTCCTCATCCAGCCTGAAGATGTGTGGATTTGTCCATACGTCCGTGCTGTCGTAATCAACGTAAATGGGCATATCCCCGATAATCTGGATTCCCCTCTGGTTGCAGTAGCGCTTGAGCGAGAACCACTGCTTGAAGAAGATATACTGAAGGAATTTCTCCCTCTCGATACGGTTATGCAGTTGCTTTTTTAATACTTGCAGAGCCTGCGGCTCTCTATTTTTTATCTCATGCGGCCACTCACCCCATATCGGTCCATGGAAATGCGCTTTAAGGGCAATAAAAAAAGAAAAATCCTCAAGCCAGCCTGAATTCTCTGAGCAGAATCTCTCGTATTCATAATTGTATTCTTTATCCTCAGTAAAACGCTTATACGCTCTATTAAAAAGTCTCTCTTTATAGGATATAACCTCAGGGTAATCGACCCTGTCCTCCTGGAATGAGGGTACTGGATCCTCTTTATCAGGCATAAGCTCGGGGCTGATCAGAAGAGTATTCCCTGCAAAGGCAGATGAGCTGTTGTAAGGAGAGTTGCCACTGGCAGGCCTGGTTGGTGTTAAAGAAAGTATTTGCCAGAAACTCTGTCCGGTCATGGCAAGAAAGTCAGCAAATCTATATGCCTCAGGCCCGAGATCACCGATCCCGTATCGTGAGGGCAGGGATGTGATATGGAGCAAAATGCCGCTTCCTCTTCTCTTCATCCTTATCCCTCGCTCATGAGCAGGGCTGCAGGGAAGTATCTTAAGACCTCGCCTATCATGAGGGTCTTCTCGCCTCTGATTGTCTGTGCGGTGATGGCATCCTTCCAGAGACAAGGGGCACCTTCTGGAATAAAGATGCAGGTATCATGCCATACCTCAATGCCAAGGGGATACTGCCCCTCATCTATAAGAGGTGTCAGGAATCTTGGAGCTACAGTAACCGCCCATGCATTCCCATGATCTCTTGCAAAGGCAATGATATGGTCTTTATATCTTCCACCCGTCTTAAGTGGAATATAATCCCCTTCCTGGAATAGCTCTTTTTTTTCCCTTCTTATTCCGAGTGCCCTGTATATCAAAAAGAGCTTGATCCTCCCATCTTCTGCCGTGGATAGAAGCTCAGATATAAGGTTTAAGATATCCATCTGTACTCTATCCCTTATTTCCCACAGGAGTGTTTTCCTCTCTTCAAAGTCAACAGGGCGGCGGTTATCAGGGTCTACGAAATTAAGATCCCACAGCTCTGTCCCTTGATAGAGATCAGGTATGCCTGGAGAGGTTATCTTGATAAGCGTCTGGGAGAGGGAGTTGTGTATACCGTAGTATGCTACCTTTCTCTGGAATCGCAGGAAATCACCCGGGAACTGATTCTCCTCTGTGGGCTTTAGAATCTCTTCTATGAATGAGATAAAGCCGCCTTCGTACTCTGGATTCTGCTTAAGCCATGAGGTGTGGATGCCGGCCTCCCTTGCAGCCTTTATGATGTAGTTCTTTAGCCTCTCCATAAAGGCAGGATATTTGACATAATCAGAAGGAAGGGAGCCAATAAGGGTCTGGTAGAGGAAGTACTCATCGTTTCTATCCGGTATCTCTTCGCCATTCAAAGTCCTCTTTTTTATTATATTCATCCTTCTCCATACTTTGATTCTCATCTCCCACTCATCAGGCATCTCAGAGAGAACGTTTATTCTTGCCCTGGCATCCTCACCCCTTTTCGTATCATGGGTTGATGTAGCATTTATTGAATGCGGCCAGAGCTTTGCCCTGTTCATATTGAATTTGTGGAATTCTTCTAATAAAATCCCGAACTGGTCCGGGTTCCCGCCCACCTCATTGAGAGACAGAAGTCTATCGTACACGTACAGCACAGTATCCTCAAATCCCTTTGCCATCAGCGGTCCAGTGAATTGCTGGAACGTCATGATGAAGTGAATCCACTGGTTCCGCTCATCCTTGCCCGGGTAATTTCCATTTCCGAATCCAGTGAGGATCAACCTCTCGATGAAATCAAATTCATTTAAAAGTTCTGGGTCTGTCCTCTTTGCATTATCCACAGCCTCCCTTATGTTCGATCTGTCCGTACCGCCCATACCATTGCAGCTTATGTATGTCCTGTAAACTGGAAAATGCACCATGATCTCAACCAGGGCCCTTTTGATGCGACACTGTGTAATATCATTCCCGTATCTATACCTGCTTGATATTCTCTTTATAAGGTGGGCAAGATTATCGACATCACCTGCCATGTGCTTCTCAAGTATCAGCCTCTTTTTCTCACATACTATATCCTTATACCGGGTACTTGAGCCAGTAAATTCAGAGTATATCCTGTCAAATCTACTCTTGTTTTCCCCATTACAGAAAACCCCGTTTACGTAATTCAAAAAATCATAACCTGTTGTTCCCTGTACAGGCCAGGAAGAGGGAAGCTTCTCTTTAAGATCAAGGATCTTCTCAACGGTCATGTATACATTACCAGATCTCTCTCTTACTCTTTTCAGGTATTCTGCTGGATCGTACAGTCCATCGATATGGTCTATTCTCAACCCGGTTATTTTTTTCTCTTCAATAAGTTTAAAAATGAGAGAATGCGCATGGTCAAAAACGTTTTTATTTTCCATTTTCATGCATATCAGATCATTTATATTGAAAAACCGCCTGTAGTTTATCTCTTCAGTTGCGACCTTCCAGAAGGATAACCTGAACAACTGCTCAGAGAGCAGTGTATCGAGCAGGTTAAAACTCTGTGGATTTCCCCTCTCGCCGTTGAAGGTCTCTATGTTCTTATCTATAAATCCCTTTATCTCTGGGCTTTCCTTATAGAGCTGCCACAGCGTTTTTTTTATAAACGTCACTCTTTCATATCGCTCTCTTCCTTTTTCATCAGCCGGCAGGTTTTTCAGGATATAGAGAGCCTCCAGGATCTCATTGATCTTCATGAGATCAGGGTGGTGCTCTCCAGGCACCTTTTTTAGCCCATCAAGATCATATGTTAGAAATCTGGTATACGACTCTATCTTTACAGGAAATCCAAGACTGGAATAATTGATGATCAGGCCGTCCCGGTCATACCTTAACTTAATCTCCCCGTTCTCAAGGCACTCACAATATAATTTTCCCAGGAAAGGAGCAAGGAGTCTTCCGCTCATACCTTCGCAGTGATGATTCCAATCTATGTCGAAGAAATTGTAATACCTGGAGTGCTGGCCGTTCTCCAGGATATCCATGAGCATCCGGTTCTGGTAGCTATAGGCCATATGGTTCGGGGCTATATCCTGAAGCCATCCCATTGCATGGTTCTTAAGTTCTCTTACAAGCCCTTCAAACTCTTCCACTGCTCCAAGCTCAGGGTTCAGTTGATTCGGGTCAGCCACATCGTAGCAATGGGTACTTCCCTCTCTTGCTTTTGATATGGGTGAGGCGTATATATCTGAGATGCCAAGCAGGTAAAGGTAATGAAGTATTTTTTTGGCTGCCTCAAAGCCAAAGGAAGAATTGAACTGGATCCTGCAGGTTGCTGACGGGATATGCATTAATTGGTTCTGCATTACTTGATCCTGACCCCCAGATGATATCCAAGGCCATTGAAATGCTCAACCCATCTCTTTGAATCAGGTTCTCCTTTCTCTGCCCTGTCCAGCATATCATTATAAAGTTGTTTTCCGATTGAGAAATATATATTCTGGGCTTCCCAGAGATTCAGTTTCAGGGATAGAGCACCCAGAATCTCAAGCGTAATCCTTGCAGTCTCAAGCAAAGACGCATCAGCAGGGGATCGGGACAGCTCTTCCATCAGAGAGTTTATTTTCCTGCCTGCTGCAAGACATATTGTACCCTTATCCAGATCAACATGCCATCGTTTAACCTCTTCAATCAATTTTTGAAGCCTTCCTGGATCAAAATCCTCACTCTCAAGCAACTGGCGGATATCTGTATTCTGTATGAACCCTGCGATACTGGTGAGGATTCCGGGGAGGGGAACATGCACATCATTCATGAAGTTCATGACAGGGTAATAGTAACCGTATATCTGGCGAAGGGAATTCTCTGTATCTTCTATCGCAGACCTGAGAATCTGATCCAGTATCTTTCTCTGCTCATCCCTGAAGAGGTGGCGCAATGAGTAGTTATGAGTCCCGAAGTATTTATCCATTAAAGAAATAACTTCAGGTACATCGCTTTTCATAAAAGCGTCTTTTATTTTCTGATTGATATTAACGAAATCTTCATCTGTTCCGTGCTCATGTACACCTCCTATTACATTGTGGTCCCCGAGGTGAAGAACTGCAAAGCTTATTGCGCTCTCCTCCCATGTGATATCGGATACAAGGCGTGCCATACCGGTGGCAAGTCTCTGTTTTCCGGCCACACTCATATCGCATGCGTCGCCTCTGACTGTATAGCAGTAGATCTTAAATGTCTGGGGACATTCCTCAAATAATGAAAATACAGCGTAATGTACCCCAACTCCGAGAAGATCGATGATTGCAGGCTTTACAAGCATTTCGTAGACCTTTGCACCGTTTTTGAACTCCTGTATGTTGCTTGCTGCTCTCTCAAGGATCCTGAGGTAGTAAGGCTCAAGATCTACACTGCTTAAATTTCTTGCAAGCTGAATTGCTCTGGCAGCATACTGCATCACCTGCTGGGTCTCAATGCCAGAGTTCTCATCAAAGAACCAGCCGCAACTGGTGTACATGAGCATGGCATGGCGCTGCATCTCAAGGAGCCTGAGAACCACAGCTTTCTCTTCTTTTGACAATTTCCCGGCATGATTTGAGAAGAAGCGCTCAACGTTCTGTGAAGACCGATCCAGGATTACCTGGATGTAGTCATTCCTGGCCTGCCATGGATCTTTTACAAATTGAGACATCTCCTTTTCATAGATCTGTTTTAAGCTCTCCCTGAGCCAGTCCATGGCCTCACGAAGCACATGCCGCCATTCCTGGGACCAGCCCGGATGCCCTGCATTGCATCCGCAGTTGCTTCTCCATCTCTCGATACCATGGGCGCAGCTCCAGGATGTATTCTCAATGATCTCAACCTCATGTACAGGAGGGTGCTTCTCAAGGTATTCACCATATATGGTGATCTCTGCAAGTTTATTCGATTCTATATAATATAGGCAGTAGGCCAGGGTCATGTCACCAAAGCGGTGGTGGTGGCCGTAGGACTCCCCATCTGTGGCAATATGGACAAGCTGCGGCTGTCTATCCTGAACTTCCTGAGAGAAAGCTCCGAGCAGCCTTCTGGCAAAAGCCTCACCATTGCTCAAAAGACCGCCAAAGGCAATATCATGCGAGATCGGGCCGTCATAGAAAAAAATGTTGATTATCCGACCTGACGGAAGCCTGCACAGATACGGCACCTTTGGATCAATCCTTCCTCCAGTTACGTTCTTCCAGTTTTTCTCATCGATTTTCTTCACTCGTTTAGCCTGATGTGGTGCGAGAATGGTGAACTTTATCCCATGCTCGGCCATTATGTCCAGCGTCTCAAGATCAACCGCGGTCTCAGGAACCCACATACCTTCAGGCTTTCTTTCGAACCTGTGCTCGAAGTCGGCTATCCCCCAGATTACCTGGGTGCGCTTGTCCCTGCTACCGGCAAGAGGCATGATCATGTGGTTGTAGACCTGGGCAATGGCACAGCCGTGTCCTGAGAACCTCTTCTGGCTCTCCCTGTCTGCATCGATAATGGCCTGATAGGTACGGGGCGCATGTACCTGCATCCAGGAAAGAAGAGTAGGCCCGAAATTAAAGCTTATTTTCGCATAGTTATTGACTATATCCACGATCCTCTTCTCAGAATCAAGGATCCGGGAAGCGGCATTCGGAGCATAACATTCTGCTGTTATTCTCTCGTTCCAGTCATGGTAGGGATATGCTGAATCCTGCATCTCAACCTCTTCAAGCCAGGGATTCTCCCTTGGAGGCTGATAGAAATGGCCGTGAATGCAGATATAGCGGTTCATATCGGCTCCCGGATATATAACACAAAACTCAGCGGCCTTATAATCAATTCCTGTCCTGACTCGATACTCGGAGGCATATAAGAGCCAGGACCTTCCCATACCTCTTCTGAGGAATCCATCCTCTTTTTCCATTCTCCTTCCGGGAGATCGGTGTGGAGGATCATGTCTTTACTGTTGAAATTCATAGCGCAGAATACCTGGCTCTCATGGTGCCATCTCCGCAGAAAAATGAGCCTGTCATCTTCCATGCCAGAGATATTAAGGCTTCTCTTATCGAGATTTGAGAGCGCAGGGATCTCCCCTCTAAGCTGGATTAGTCTCTTGTAAAACCCAAGAAGTGTCCTGTGCCTGCCCTCTTTTCTCTTATCCCATCTGAGTTTTGACCGATAGAATGTCTCTGTACTCTGAGGGTCGGGAGGTTCACCGTGCCATTTAAATTCCCGAAAATCTTCTTTTCGTCCTTTCCGCACAGCGGCTGCAAGGTCAGGGTCTGAGTGGCTGATGAAGTAAAGGAATGGCGATTCTTCCCCGTATTCTTCCCCCATGAAGAGGAGCGGAATATATGGAGAGAGCAGTACAGCGCCTGCTGACAGCTTAAGGGCCTCAAAGGATACAAGCTTTGACAGTCTCTCACCTAACATCCGGTTACCTGTAACATCGTGGTTCTGAGTGAATACGATGAATTGATGTGCCGGAATATCTCTGGAAGAGCTTCCGATGTGTTTTTTTCTGTTGGATGAGTACTGCCAGGAGTAGACGAAACCTTCATTAAAAGCTTTCACAAGATGTCCTATCCTGCCGAAATCAAGATTATAGCCCGTGGTTTCACCTGCGAGCAGTGCATGAACGCTGTGGTGAAAGTCATCACACCACATGGCATCAATACTATAGCCTCCCAGTTCTCCGGGACGTACGTACCTGGTATCATCCAGACAGCCCTCTGCCACAAGATAGTATTTTCTTCCATGCCTTTCTGAGAATTCTCCTGTTCTTTCTGCAAGTTCCTGCAGGAAGTGCTTTGCGCCCATATCGTATATCCCGTGGACAGCGTCAAGCCGGAGTACATCTATATGGTAGTTCCCAAACCAGTGAAGGGCATTCTCAATAAAAAAGTTCCTTACATCATCGCTGCAGGCCTCATCGAAGTTAATAACCCCGCCCCAGAGTGATCTATACTTATCAGTAAAGTATGGGCCAAAGTTATCAAAGTAATTCCCCTCCGGCCCGATATGATTATAGACAACATCCAGGATTACGGCCATACCGCGCCTGTGGCAGGCATCGACGAGCTTCTTCAATCCCTCAGGGCCGCCGTAGGAATTGTGTACAGCAAAGGGATAAGCCCCATCGTATCCCCAGTTCCGCTCACCCGGGAATTGAGCCACAGGCATAAGCTCCAGGGCATTTATCCCAAGATCACACAGATCCTCAAGCCGGGGTATGATGTCCTCAAATGTACCCTCTGGTGTGAATGTTCCCACATGGAGTTCGTATATAATCATCTTTTCCAGAGTCAGGCCAGACCATTCCTTATCCTTCCACCTGAAAACACTGTGGTCCACCACCCGGGAGGGGCCATGCACGCCCTCTGGCTGGGAGCTGGATGCTGGATCCGGTCTATCAAGAGCCTCATCAAGCCTGTAGAAATAGAGTGTCCCTGGAAAAACCGAATCAAGTGTTATCCTCCAGTAGTCCCACCTGTCCCTGTGCATGGGAACAATGCGCTTATCAGGAGAGACTGCTCTTACTGCTGCGCTTTTTAAGAAGGGTGCCCACAGCGTAAACTCGCATCTTCCATTACCCATGTACTGAGCTCCTATTCTCATATCATGCCTCTTTTTTGAAGAAGATAATCCCAAGCGGCGGCAGGGTTAAAGAGAGGGAATGATGCCTTCCATGAAAAGGGATCGGCTCTGCTTCAACCCCGCCGAAGTTACCGTGACCTGTTCCACCGTATTCCTGGGCATCGCTGTTCAGAACCTCCTTCCAGAAGCCGCCTGCGGGAACTCCAATCCTGTAGTTATACCGTGGAACAGGTGTGAAATTACAGACTGCCAGCATAATATCACTGGACTTTCCCTTCCTGATAAAGCTGATAACGCTGTGTTCCCAGTCATTGCAATCGATCCATTCAAACCCTCCGGCCTCAAAATCCAGTTCATGCAAAGAAGGCTCTTTTCTGTAGAAGTGGTTTAACTCCCCAACCCATCGCCTGATCTGCTGGTGCGGTGTATACTGAAGAAGATGCCAGTTCAGGCTCTCATCGTGGTTCCACTCCCGCCACTGCCCGAACTCCCCTCCCATGAACAATAGCTTCTTGCCCGGATGCGCATACATGTAGCCGAGAAGAAGGCGGAGATTGGCGAACTTCTGCCAGTCATCCCCTGGCATTTTACCAATGAGTGAACCTTTTCCATAGACAACCTCATCGTGAGAGAGCGGAAGTACAAAGTTCTCTGTGAAGGCATACCATATGCTGAACGTGAGATTGTTGTGATGGTACTTGCGGTAGATGGGGTCTTTTGATAGGTACTCAAGCATATCATGCATCCAGCCCATGTTCCACTTCATGCCAAAACCAAGACCTCCTGTGAACGTGGGTCTTGTAACCATGGGCCATGCAGTTGATTCCTCGGCTATTGTCTGGATCTGGTGTTTCTCATAAGCTGCCCTGTTTAGCCTGCGTATGAAATCTACTGCCTCAAGGTTCTCCCTGCCTCCGTGCCCGTTGGGAATCCACTCTCCATGCGTTCTGGAATAATCAAGGTAAAGCATAGAAGCCACAGCATCGATCCTGAGCGCATCGATGTGGTAATTCTCAAGCCAGAAGAGCGCACTGCTGATAAGAAAGCCACGCACCTCGTTTCGACCGTAATTGAAGATATAGCTGTTCCAGTCAGGATGAAATCCCTTCCTGGTATCGGCGTGCTCGTAGAGATATGTGCCGTCAAAATAGACAAGCCCGTGCTCATCGCCAGGAAAGTGGGAGGGAACCCAGTCCATGATCACGCCAATATCATGCTGGTGAAGGTAGTCAATCAGATACATAAGATCCTGGGGTGTGCCATACCTGCTCGTGGGTGCAAAGTACTGGGATGTCTGGTAACCCCAGGAGCCGTAGAAAGGGTGCTCCATCAGGGGCAGGAATTCAACATGCGTGAACCCTGTATCTTTTATGTACCCTGCAAGATGCTCAGCTATCTCCCTGTAGGTAAGAGAGCGATTGTTCTCCTCAGGTACACGCCTCCATGATCCGAGATGAACCTCATATATCGCAAAAGGTGAGTTAAGTGAATTATATCTCTGGCGCTTTTCCATCCATTCTGCATCGTTCCACTCATAACCTAAATCCCATACAATGGAGGCGGTCTGCGGCGGGGTCTCGCAATAGAAGGCAAATGGATCACCTTTATCAACTCTATAACTGTTGTACTTAGAGGCTATGTGATACTTGTAGTGCGCACCCCTGCTGGCAGTGGAGATAAATCCTTCCCAGATTCCGCAGGCATTATCTTTTAACCTTAAATGATGAGAATCAGGACCCCATCCATTGAAATCCCCTATGACAGATACATTCTGTGCATCGGGAGCCCAGACCGCAAAATAGGTACCATCGATCCCATCTACGGTCATGCCGTGGGAGCCCAATTTCTCATGAAGTCTTAAGTGATTCCCTTCTCTGAAAAGGTAGATATCGTAATCTGTGAACCTGCTTACATCGTATATTACCTCTCCCATCTCTATCTCCCCGCAGGAAAGCCACTGGCTTTAAGCATAATCTGATACAGTTGAATAGACCTTAAGCATTTTTTTGGAAATAACATCCCAGCGGAATTCCTTCTCAAGTTTCTCCCTGCCTTTTCTGCCCATATCCTGCATAGTAGATGGGTAATCCAGTACATGGTTAATTCCCACGGCAATTGAACCAGGATCTACAGGCACCTTAACTCCATTAACATAGTTGTCAATATTCTCTGAAAGCCCGCCAACATCTGTAGCTACAGCACACTTCCTGGCGCTCCATGCCTCAAGCAGGACAAGTCCGAACGGCTCGTTCCTGCTTGGAATTACAAGAATATCACAGGCATTGAGTATTCTTACAAACTCATCATCCGATAAATAACCAGGAAATTTTGCAGTGCCGTTAAGCCCTGTTATCCTGCTCTTGAGATGACTGCGCATATCCCCATCACCGGCAAAGATGAACCTTGTATCAGACTGGTGTTTCAAAACTTCTGGAACTGCATCAAGCAAAATATCAGGCCCCTTTTGATAGGTAAGCCTGCCAACAAAGAGTATAACAGGTACATGGGGAGGTATGCCGTACTCCTTCTTCACTTCCTCCTTATCAACATCCCTGTAAAAAGCCCCGGGATGTATGCCGTTAGGCACGGCATCTATTTTCCAGTCAGGAATATCATAGAGATGCTTCACTTCATCTCTAAGCGCATGTGAAACTGTTGTAACCTTTCTGCTCATAAGCCCTGCATACCATTCTTTGTCTGATATCTCTTTAAACTCCCACCAGTTCCCGAATGTATTCCCGCTTCTTCCGTACTCGGTTGAGTGAAAAGTTAAAACCGTTGATCTATCCCTGAGTGAGTGCAATGCTTCGGTTATATGCCAGTCGTGGAAATGGAGGATATCGAAGCTTCCGTTTTTCTCCTCCTGCATATAATCCTCAACCATCTCAAGGCTCATGTTTTTACAGTACTCAACTATATTCCCGCCTGAAGGATGGCACCTGTGATAAGAGACCCCGTTTATCTCTGCCATCTTTGCATGACCATCTATAGCCGGTGTAAAAAAATGTACCTCGTGATCTTTTGCCAGGCTTTCGGCAAGATGTGTAGCTGCTGCCGCAAGTCCACCAACTCTCACTGAATAGAGAGATTCCCAGCAGAAAAAAGCTATTCTAAGAGTATCCATGCTCCCTAACCCCGCTCATATACTCATATTAGATGTTCTTACAATTATAGTTAACTTCACCGCTTACAGATCGTTTCCATTGTTTCAGGTATTATGCTAAGAGACCTGGTATGGGACTCCCTCTCTTTTCTAACTCCGAGATAGAGTAAAAGGTGTAAAATATGAAGAGAAAGGGAGTCCATAGTATCATTTAAGAGTTAAGGTATATAAACAGAATTGTGAGGTATGTGTGAAATGGGTACTATCAGCCTGTAGTAATAGATGGATTTCCCCCTTTTTTTTGCCTGTGGGACAGGAAAATAGTTTTTTATATAGATGGGAGAGGGGGAAATCCAGATGTTTTTTTAAGATCTCATGTATATAAACAAGAGTGTGAAATATGTGTGAAGGTTCGTGATCTACTCAATAAAGAACGAACTTATCTCAAGGATAATTGAGGTGAAAAATAATAGCGTTATCTGCCCTGCCTGCAAATCCAGCAATGTTGATATTATAACGAGGAAAAATGACGAAATAATCTTTGCTTATCCCTTTTCTGCTACTGAGACACGTCATAAAGTGATTTATCGAAAGGCGAGAAGCTGGCGATCATAGAAGAGGACGGCTGTATTAAAATACTTCCGCCCACTGATATTACCACGCTCTGTGGGACGTGGTCAGACCTTGACCCGAAAGCTGTAAGAAAGCAAATCGAAGAGATGCGCAGAGAAGATAGATATTAGATGATAACTATACTGATCGATACGATGCATGTGGCTGACATCCTCATAGATGATTCATATTTTGAGCTTGCTCGGGCAATACAGAATGAAAAGATGACCGGGCTTGCTTCGGTAATTACGCTCACGGAATTGATTAAGATACGCGGCATGAAAGATAAAGAAAAAATGTACATGACAGACGACGAGCATTTTAAACCTTTAAAGAATATTATCAAACCTATCGACTTAAAAACAGCGTTAAAACTTGTCAAATAATACTACGATCTGTGTTATGAACTGGAACAAGATGATCGTACCGCCCTATGATAAGAATTCGGTGGATGCCTATACAAGGGCACGTGTAATTCTAATGAATGGTATAGAGAACAACAGTGTTCTCACATCGCACGCCATTGCCAGAATGATAGATAATGATGAGATCAAGCGTCAGCTTGCGCTAACTGATGAGCTTCCCGGTGACTGGCCATCCTTTGCCTTCAGAGAAGAAATGAACACTGGCGGTGTGCCTTCAGAGGACATTGTTAAGCGAGCAGAAAAAATTGTAGCCTGATAGTTAGAGATGGCAATTGTACGTTCTCATCTCTAATTTTTTTACACAGGGAAACGCTACTCTATGCCGGTTCTGGAGTGTGCTCAGGAGCCTCCGGGAATAACTTTTTGGTCTTCATGAATTCCCTTGCTCTCTTCATTGCTGTTGCATAAGCAAACATCCATCCCTCGTTAATTAAAATAGCCCCGTCTCTTATATCACCTTTGCTCAGTACCCCGACCCCAAACTCCATCAGAAGCTGGATTGTAGCCACACACGCTGCAGAGTACTCATCCATATCCCTTGATTCTGTTGCAATATCGTGAAGCAGCATTTTGAACAGGCTTCTGAATTTACTGTTGGGTATGAATTCTCGCTCGCCTGTTCTTACAAGAGCATTGATCTCAACAAGGTCGCTCATCAATCTATCGATTTTATCCTCTTTCCATTGCTCGACCGGATGATCTGTCAGTTCATATTGAGCCCATACCCCACGCAGGATCTCTTCAATCTCTTCCTTATTCTCACTTCTCTTCAGGGCATATTCTGATGATTTTAACTCTGGTATGGTAGCTATATAGAACCTCAAAAGATTTCTTAGTTTTTCGCCATCCTCTCCTTCGACTATTCTTATCTTTTTAAGAATCTCATACTCCATATCTGTCAGGGTTACAGTCAAATCTTTTGGCATCTCTCACCTTTTTGCATATCCGCTTCCCTAAAAGATTTGATAGCTTTCAGTCTGCATCATAGCGTGTATATTCATTTTATCAGCTCCGCCACGAAAATACATTCTCCTTCGTCCTCAGGGATACATTCTGCACCTTTTTTACAATAATATCGTGGATCAAGATGCTTTCGGGCTATTCCTCCAAAAAATCCCCTCAACATATCACAGTATGTACATTCTTTCCCCCTCATCGGCAGTCCTTTGATCCTGAATGTCACTTTTTTTTCACCTACTTCGATGGCTACTCTCATACCAGCTTTATCAAATTCCCCCTGGATATCCTCTATCTTCGAGGTCTTAAGATCCATAGCAGCTTGCTCACCAGCCTCAAACATCAGAACAGAATTTGCTGAACTGGTTACGACATTATTGCAAACATCGATATAAGCTTCCAAAAATCTTCTGAACAATTATTCACACCCTTATCATTGTTAACAATCATATTTCATACCTAATAATTCTTGCTGTCAGTAGTGTGGCAATCAAACCAAGCTAATATTTATCTGGATTAATAACTGTAGGATTAATCCAAGGCAAAAACGTAACGATCGGGAGAACTGGTAGACAAAGTGAAAATAGAGGATAATACAAAAGGACAATTAATAAATGAATTGGTGGAGCTGCGCCGGAGAGTTGCTGAGTTAGAAAAAGAAAAATCAGAGACACAGATCAGGCGATCAGAGGGGGAGCAAGATTTGATATGCTGCGAAGCTCCTGCCGCGGATGAACGGGTCACAATGCTTGAGAGCATAGCAGATGCGTTCTGCGGACAGTGCTGTACTGACGAAGATCGCAGTGGGATCACCACAATACTTGAAAGTGTCACAGATGCGTTCCTGGCCCTCGATCAAAAGTGGAGGGTTACATATATGAATCCAAAGGCCGAGCAGCTCCTGAGGAAGAAGCGAAGCGACCTTATCGGCAGGATATACTGGGATGTATTCCCCGATATCGTTGATACGGTCTCCTACAGGGAGCTTCACAGGGCAGTGGCTGAGAATATCACGGTCAAGTTCGAGCAGTTCTACCCGCCTCTTGATACATGGTTCGAGGCAAGGGGCTTCCCTTACAAAAAAGGCATATCGGTTTTCTTCCGCGATATCACACAGCGCAAGCGAGCAGAGGAAGAACTGCGGCGCTCGAATGCTGAACTTGAGCAGTTTGCATACATAGCTTCACACGATGAGACGCGCGGCAAGCCATTTGAGCTGACAGATTGCGAAGCAGTCTTAGAGCAGGCAATTACCAATCTTAAGATGGCAATTGAGGAAAATAAGGCTATTGTAACTCACGATCCCCTGCCCATTGTAATGGCTGATGCCACTCAGATGGTTCAGTTGCTCCAGAATCTGATCGGTAACGGTATCAAATTCAGAAAGGGAGAGCCGCCGCGTGTTCATGTTTCGGCTGAAAGAAAGGGAAATGAATGGATTATCTCGGTTCAGGATAATGGGATAGGAATATCACCTGAGTTCTTTGGCCGCATTTTCCAGCTATTCCAGCGCGAGTATACCAGCGAATATCCTGGTACAGGCATTGGCCTTGCGATCTGCAAGAGGATCGTGGAGCGCCCTGGAGGACGAATATGGGTTGAATCTGAGGCAGGCAGAGGTTCGGCCTTTTACTTCACAATACCGGTGAGAAGAGGCGAATAGCTATTTTAAATATAATTAACAACATATAAGATAAGCGGTACATTAACGTAAATGACAAAAGATGAAGTAGTTTATAGCTACGGGGATAAAGATAAAACCCCATCTGTCTACAAGTCGCCTTACCGATTACTTATAATAATGGCTCTTTCGATTTTCATTATCGAAGCCTTTGTAATGATATTCCTGTCCCTACTACCACCCCTTCCCCTGTGGATTGTGGTGTTAATCGATTCTGCTCTACTGATTGTTCTTCTTTCTCCTACGCTTTACTTTTTCCTGTTCCATCCGCTTGTCATGCATATCACAGAGCGTAAGCGAACTGAGGACAGGTTGCGGTTATTTCGAAGTCTAATCGATCGATCAAACGATGCTATTTTTGTGGATGATCCACAGACAGGCCGTATTCTTGATGTCAATGATAAAGCATGCACCAGCCTTGGATACGCACGGGAAGAACTCCTCAATATGCAGGTATTTGATATTGAAGCTGTTCTACCAGATGATTTTTCCTGGAAAGAACATGTTAATGAGGTCACAAGAAAAGGGTATGTAGTTATGGAAGGCCGACACAGGCGCAGAGATGGTACGACATTTCCTGTGGAGGTAAATGTCAGTTATACAGTAATTGGGAAAAATAGCTATACAGTGGCTGTGGCGCGCGATATAACAGAACGCAAGAGGGCAGAGGAGGCACTGCGCAGAGCATACGATGAGCTGGAGATACGGGTTCGAGAAAGGACAGCAGAGCTGACTAAAACAAACGAATCCCTGAAGGCTGAAATCACCGAGCGAAAGCGTGCTGAGGAGAAACTTCGAAGAACGACCTATGATCTTGGCGAGCGTATCAAAGAACTAAATTGCCTTTATGCCATTTCTAATCTTGAGAAACAGGATATTTCACTGGAGGACATGCTTAAGCGGACAGTCGAACTCATACCGCCTGCATATCAGTATCCGGAAATTACCTGTGCACGGGTTATTTTCGAGAATAAAGAATTCAGAACGAGTAACTTTAAGAAAACTATCTGGAACCAGAGAAGCGATATCATTGTAAGTAGTGAACATGTCGGATATTTAGAGGTCTGTTATCTGGAGGAAAGACCAAAAAGTGATGAAGGACCTTTCTTGAAAGAAGAGAGAGACCTGATTAACGCCATTACTGAACGATTGGGAAAAACAATCGAACGCAAGCGGTGGACTGCAGAGCTTGCCCGCTCGAATGCAGAACTTGAGCAATTCGCATACGTAGCCTCACATGATCTCCAGGAACCGCTGCGCATGATATCAGGCTTTACTCAACTGCTGGAAAGGCGATATAAAGGTAAGCTTGACAGGAGTGCTGATGAGTTCATTGCTTACATTGTGGATGGTGCCACACGGATGCAGAGGATGATCGAGGATCTGCTTGCGTATTCACGGGTTGGCACGCGCGGCAAGCCGTTTGAGCCTACTAACATTGAGGCAGCCTTTGATCAGGCAGTGGCTAATCTTAAGGTGATTATTGAGGAGAATAATGCTTTTGTGACCCATGATCCTCTGCCTGCTATAATGGCTGATCCCACTCAAATTATTCAGTTGTTCCAGAATCTGATCAGTAATGGTATCAAGTTCAGAAGAGAGGAGCCGCCGCATGTTCATGTCTCTGCCAGAAGAAAGGAGAATGAATGGGTTTTCTCAGTAAAAGATAACGGGATAGGAATAGCCCCTGAATTCTTCGGACGCCTCTTCCAGCTATTCCAGCGCCAGTACACAAAAAGCGAATACCCTGGTACAGGCATAGGACTTGCGATATGCAAGAGGATCGTGGAGCGCCACGGCGGCAGAATCTGGGCTGAATCTGAGGCAGGCAGGGGCTCGACATTCTATTTTACGATACCAGTGAGAAATTTTCAGCAATGATAGCCCTTCGTTGAACCCCAGAGACATCAGGCATAAGCTACCTTTAATATTCCATATGCATCTCTTCCTCCCATGAAGCAATTCATCATAATCGGCCACAAAGCAGTTACAGCACCTTTCTCGCTCAACGACCTTCCAGGCGCAGCAGGACGTATGGATATCCTCTGCAGGTGCGTTAATGCCACGCTCTTCCTCTCCCATGATCTGCGCAGGGATGTTCGCGTATACCTTGTACTCAAAGGGGAACCCGACCCGCCAAAGCTCATCCGCTTTGATGGAAATGAGGTAAGATACCTGAGCCCTGATGAGCGAAGCGCGGCTTCACTTATAAAGAAAGCCCTTGAAAAGAGTGCGCAGGAATTCTGGACTGAATCTATGCCAGGTGTGAGCATCAGGAAAGGAGATTTTGGCGACCTTTTAAGCGAATTAAATAAAAAAATAATATATCTGAGAGAAGATGGCGAGGATATCCGGGGAAAGAGATTTGAGGAGCCTCTATTCGTGCTGGGTGATCATCTTGGTCTGACGGATGAGGAGGAGAAATTAATTGAAGGATATGAATATGAAGTTGTAAGTGTAGGTCCGCTATCACTACATGCTGATCACTGTATTGTCTTGGTGCATAATGAGATGGACAGGCAAGAAAAAGAGAAGGAAGTTTAGGCATAAGCCTCTACCGTTAGAGAGTACTCCAAAGTTCCTTCCTCTGTTGGTATCTCCATATGTAATACAGCCAGGAAGAGAAGGAACTATTACTGTATATCCCCCCTCTGGTTCCTTTCTAAGCAGGATTCGATAGCTTAATACTTTCATATGATCATTTCATGTCGTTTATTATGTTAAAAATTTCGGCTATAGAAATGTATTTACAACACAGCGCATTATTCAGAACCAGGTCAATCACCCCTCCTTTTCGGAAGGGGCTTGTTCCGTGAGGAGCAAGGGTAACAGGTTGACCAGGAGGCATTAAAATATGCAGCAGTTAGAAGAAAGAAATACATACACACCTACGGATATTCCGCACGTTCGTAGCAACTGT
This sequence comes from Candidatus Methanoperedens nitratireducens, assembly GCA_020724545.1. Classification (GTDB taxonomy): domain Archaea; phylum Halobacteriota; class Methanosarcinia; order Methanosarcinales; family Methanoperedenaceae; genus Methanoperedens; species Methanoperedens nitroreducens_B. The sequence continues at coordinate 83 of DYGR01000023.1, read as the reverse complement.
GATCCAGTATTAAACGTACCTGAAAGGGTCAGTGTGCTGGATTTAAAAACGCCTTCTAACAACTCCGATGCGGCTCTAACTGG
>DYGR01000022.1 GCA_020724545.1 Candidatus Methanoperedens nitratireducens | reverse complement strand
GGGCGCAACCCTTGATACGTGTCTGCGTCCTCAAGGGGCGCAACCCTTGATTCGGCACGCACCGTACCTATTTTTCTTAATCCTTCATTCAATATACAGATGCTTGAATTATGGTCTCTATCTATGATACTGCTGCATCTCTTGCAGACATATATCCGTTCATCCAGCGACATTTCCTGGATATTCCCACATACAGAGCATGTTTTGGTAGAAGGGTACATTCTATCCACTTCAACAGGAGTATGCACCTTTTTCTCAAGTGTGCTTATTATCCCTCCTATTGCAGTTGACAGAATCTTCCTTCCCCATATCCGCTGCCATGCTTTTACATTTTCATCCTGGTAGCAGACCACACCATAATTGTCCTTAATATGAGAAACTATCTTGCATTTGATATCTTCCTTGATATTGTTGATATGTGAATATTCGATAATGTTGGCGTGGCAGAAGTGACCGCAGACGGCAGCCATCTCACGTACTCAGACGGGCTCTGGCAGGGCAGCATAACCGCAGCCTCTTCTGCTGGCAGCTATACAGTTAACATAAGAGCAAAGGACGCAGCTAATAATGTTGCTGAATCAACAGCAGCTTACACAGTTGTCGCACCCACGGGCGGCCTCGGTGTAGGAATATCTCCAATGAGCACCACGGTGACCGCTCCGGCTACTATAAACTACAACATAAGAATCAAGAGCACTGAGAATATCGATGACATCATCCGCGTGTATGTCTCCATGGACGGCTTAAGTTCAAGCTACCATATGCCCCTGACATGGTTCAACTGGACAGAGAAAACCGTAAAACTATCAGCAGGCAGTGAAACAGTCATACCCCTTACATTAAACATTCCATCAGACGCAGCAGGAAAGAAGGCGTTCCGCATCAAAGCTGAATCCATTCTCTGGACATCAAAAGCACAGGGCACTGCTGTAATTACAATATCATAGGAGGAAAAAATGAAGAATACAACAACAATTCTATTAGCAGTTATACTGCTGCTTTCGGCAGGAACAGCTTCAGCAAATCCGGGAATAATATCGGCCCGCATCCTGATACAAAAACCGTTACTTTAGAAGTGGGTGTTTTAGCAGGAACTGCGCCTGGCACATATCCCCAGACGATCAATGCAAGTACGACCTACCTTGGCATTACCGACTTTGAGACCAGTGATTTCACTACCTACGTGTATGTCACGATCCCGGAGTTCCCAGCCATTGCCCTGCCCCTGATCTCGGTACTGGGAATGATACTACTGATATCGAGGCGGAAGGGAAGAGGTCCATAATATTTGGCACTATGCAAGAACCTCCACCTGGCGAGTGGTCACTGTCAGAGGCATTCCCTTTTCAGCACGAACCTCTAAATTATGATTTAATTATTTTCATCCATAGAGGGCAACGTAGATGGTTGACATTATGTTAAACCCCGCTCAAGAGCGGCGCATCCCCGGGGGTCTGGGGTCGCAACCCCGGCGCCATAAAGCTAATATTGACCGGAAGTATTAACAGTACGCTCATCTGCGGTTAATATAGTATGGTGAATTGCCCCTTTGTAATCATAATACCTGTCCCAGAAAAACAGTTATCGAAGCTGCATTTTCAGGGATAGGAAAACAATAATATGATATAAAAACTTACTCATAGTAATAATATGTTCCTACCCACACATGATGACATGAAAAAAATAAGGCTTGAGCTGAACCTTACCCAGAATGAACTCGCATCTAGAGCAGGTGTAAGCCAGCCTCTCGTTGCGCGCATAGAATCAGGAGATGTCGACCCAAGGCTCTCTACCCTTCACAAGATATTCAACGCTTTTGATTCAGCCAGAAAAGAGAGGATCCTGGTCAGGGATATAATGCATTCCCCGGTGATACATACAAGTTCAGGGGATTCGATAGAGGAAGCAGCCTGGATCATGGAAGAACATGGTTTTTCCCAGATGCCTGTTATCGATAACGGGGTACCTGTAGGCAGCATCTCCACAGACCAGATCGTGCGCTCAATGACGGATCAGGATATAAGAAAAGTATCGCATCTCCTTGTTCGGAATATCATGGGCGACTCATTCCCGACTGTCTCACAAACGACTGATACAAACACAGTATCAAGGATCCTTGAGCAGAATCCTGCCGTGCTCGTGCTTGAGAGAGGAAAGGTCATAGGTGTCGTGACCAAACACGATATCATGAAGATGCTCAGGGGATAAACCCTAAATACTCATAAATTAATATAGGGATATCCAGAACTACGAAATCTGGATAAATCGTGTTGATAGGTCCTTGCGGGAGAACGGCAGCGCCAGATCGATGACCGTACAGACAACCCCAATGCGGTACACGCGAAAGTGCCTAACACAAGGGTTACAGGATGGACAGCGGCATGAGCCAGTGGGTGAAGTTTCTGAGTTAGTGTTAGGCTACAGCAAAATTACAATTATATTACATTTTATCTTTTAATAAGTTTTTCTTATAGAGCAGAATATTTAAAATAATTGATAGCATCTAGCAGACCATATGAGAAGCGATAATATCAAGAAAGGACTTGAACGCGCCCCGCACAGGTCTTTATTAAAAGCAGTCGGGCTGATAGATGAAGAGATGAAACTGCCGTTCATTGGAGTGGTAAATTCATGGAACGAGATCATTCCTGGACATATCCATCTTGATAAGCTTGCAGAGGCAGTAAAAGCCGGAATCCGTATGGCAGGGGGTGTTCCATTTGAGTTCAACACTATCGGGATATGCGACGGCATAGCAATGGGACACACGGGCATGAAGAACTCGCTTCCGAGCAGGGAATTAATAGCAGACAGTATCGAACTCATGGTTGAGGCGCACCAGTTTGATGGTATGGTCATGATACCTACCTGTGATAAGATCGTACCCGGCCACCTGATGGCTGCAGGAAGGCTTGATATCCCGACGATTGTGGTCACAGGAGGGCCTATGATGCCAGGCATAGTAGGGGATGAGCCGCGGGATGTGATCTCTTTATTCGAGGCTGTTGGAGCGAGAAGGAGCGATAAGCTCACAGACCAGGATCTGAAGAACCTTGAGGACTATGCATGCTGTGGAGCAGGTTCATGCGCCGGACTCTTTACTGCCAATACAATGGCATGTGTGACAGAGGCACTTGGCATGAGCCTGCCTGGATGCGGTACAGCCCATGCAGTGGATGCCAGAAAGATAAGGATAGCAAAGCAATCGGGTATGAAGATACTTGAACTCGTGGAAAAAGAGATCAAACCAGGACGGATTGTTACTGAAGAGTCGCTGGATAATGCAATTCGCATAGACATGGCAATCGGAGGAAGCACGAATACTGCGCTTCATCTACCCGCTATAGCGGCTGAATTCGGGCTTGGTCTTCCGCTCTTGAGGTTCGATGAGATAAGCAAAGAGACCCCGCACCTGATAAATCTAAGGCCAGGGGGGAACAGATACCTTATCGATTTTGAGCGTGCCGGAGGCGTTCCTGCTGTAATGCAGCGGCTTCATGAGAGGCTCAATCTTGATGTTATGACGGTAACAGGAAAAAGCCTGGCAGAGAATCTCAGGGAGTACATGATCATAAACCCCCGTGCTAATCAAGAGATTATCGCCACACCTGATACACCTGTGCACGCAGAGGGAGGTATAGCTGTGCTGCGCGGAAGCCTGGCGCCAGACGGGTCGGTGATAAAACAGACGGCAGTTAGCCAGAAGATGCAGAGGTATTCCGGGCCTGCCCGTGTATTTGACAGCGAGGAGCTTGCAATGAGGGCTATAATGGAAAATAAGACCAAACCTGGCGACTGCATAATCATACGCTACGAGGGTCCAAAAGGAGGGCCAGGGATGCGCGAGATGCTCTCCCCGACTGCTGCCATAGCCGGAATGGGACTGATCGATTCAGTGGCGCTCATCACAGACGGCCGGTTCTCAGGCGGAACAAGGGGGCCGTGCATAGGCCATGTATCTCCAGAAGCGGCTGAGAGAGGGCCTATAGCTCTTGTAGAGGATGGCGATACCATTGAGATAGACATTCCCGGGCGGATTTTGAATCTGAAGGTTTCACAGGAAGAATTAGAGAAAAGAAGAAAGATGTGGAAAGCTCCAGCATCAAGAGTTACAAAGGGCTATCTTGCACGCTACCAGAAACAGGTAGATTCGAGTGATAAGGGTGCGATTATTTTATAAAGAAAATAAATGTACTCCAGAGATCTATGATGGGCTCACGCGCAGCGGTCAACGGAGCTGTATTGTAATATTTTACTTTTTTCTATATTTCTAAATAGTCTATCGCATGACTTTCTCTAAAAGATAAATTTAAGTATATTAACTGCAAGTAAGTCAAGAATCATATAATGTTCTGGCATACAGAATATATCATTATTAACTCAGGAGCAAAAGAATGGTAGATTTCAGAGTAATAGTTTCGGATAGTAAGACTGCACAGGCATACCAGGTAGTGGTCTCTGGAACAGCGGCTAATAAATTCGTTGGTAAGAATATAGGAGATACAGTAAGCGGAGATGCAGTAGGATTGGGTGGATATACGATCAAGCTGACAGGCGGAACTGATAAAGATGGTTTTCCGATGAGGGGAGATTTACCAGGGCCGGGGAGAAGAAAGATCCTGGTCGCAGGCGGTGTGGGATATCACCCGAAGGCAAAGGGGGTCAGGAGACGAAAAACCATGCGCGGGCGTGAGATATCATCTGATGTTTCCCAGATCAATGCTGTTATTGTTGAATACGGCCAAAAGCCGCTAAGTGAGATCTTCCCGAAGAAAGAAGAGAAAGCGGAATAGAACATTGAAGCTTGCAATGGGCATACTTTGGAGCACCGTTAGCGTTTTTTATATTGATAATATGCTGGGCATACCTTGTTTATATAGCATACCCGCCGGGAGTGAAATCACTGGGAAATGGGATCGAGAATGAAATCAGGAAACTTGGAAAGTTCACAGCAGAAGAAAAAAGAGTACTGGCAGTATTCTTACTTGTAGCTCTCCTCTGGATCACGAGGGCGCTGTGGGGCAGATACCTGCCCATGATTCAGGACTCAAGCATAGCTATTTTTGGGGCTTTTCTTTTGTTCTAACAGCTTCACTTGCAGTCGCTCTTGGTATGGAACCTGCAGGATTGATGATCGCAGCAGCCATGTCTTCCTCGCTTGCTTTCATGCTGCCCGTAGCAACGCCGCCTAATGCCATAGTGTTCGGCACCGGCTATGTGACGATACCCCAGATGGCAAGAGCAGGACTGTGGATGAACCTGCTTTGTATAGCGATTATAACTTCATTCATTACTTTTATGCTGCATTAACTATAGAAAATCCTCAAGCCCTCGCTGGAATAATGTATCCTTCAATACAGTGCTCTCCTTTATCCACCGCTCCTTCGGAATAAAATAAATGCAAGCTATGTGAAACAAAACCCGGCAAAAGAGTTATACCCAGGGGAGTAATTAAGAAAGTCCCATGTTCATTGAAATCGATGGCTGGATGGCAAAAATGCGATTCTCAGCATGCCATCTCATACCTGACCACCCTAAATGTGGCTGTCTTCACGGCCATACATATGCAGTTAGCGTGCGGATTGAGGGCGAACAGATCGGGGAGTTCCTTATCGATTTTGAGAAAGTGAAGAGAATAGTCAACAGTATCTGTGACAGGCTCGATCACAGGGTCCTGATTGCAGAAAAAGACCCGCGCCTGCGGATAGAGAGAAAGGAAGGTATATCTATTGATATCATTCAAAGTAAAAAGCGATACCTGTTGCCGTCTGAGGATGTCACGTTCCTTCCCATAAGATCAGTAAGTGCTGAGGATATGTGCAAGTATTTTTCATCAGAGATAGCAAGTGCGCTAAAATCAAGCGGTGCATATAACATCAAAAGTATTCAGGTCAGGGTGGATGAGGGGATAGGGCAGGGTGCAGGCTGCGAATTAGAGATATGACAAAAAACATGCACGGACTCGCCGCGATTCGAACGCGGGTCCGCGGGTTCGAAGCCCGCTAGGATATCCTGGCTACCCCACGAGTCCATGGGTTTGACATCGGGTTTTATAGTCCGGCAGTGTATTAAATGTTTCTTGAAGAGATATGGCCATAACGCTGCTTTCAGATTTCGGGGATGTGTATCCTGCTTCCATGAAAGGGGTGATCCTGAGGATCAATCCCGCAGCCAGTATAGTGGATATCTCACATTCAGTCCCGCGCCATGATGTGCGTGCCGGGGCATTTATGCTGATGACATGTGCAGGGTATTTCCCCTCCTGCACGGTGCATATCGCAGTCGTTGATCCCGGGGTCGGAACAGAAAGGCGGCCTCTTGCAATCAGGGCTGGATCTGTTGAGGCAGGAATACATTATTTTGTTGGCCCTGATAACGGTCTTCTCATTCCTGCTGCAAGAAGTATTGGAGATCTTGAGACTTATGAGATCACAAATACGGCTTTATTTCGCAATGAAATATCCAGCACTTTTCACGGTCGCGATATCTTTGCACCTGTGGGAGCGCATATATCAAGAGGCCTGAGGATTGGTGATGCAGGGAGGCGGATTTTTGATTTTATAGACCTGGATTTCGGGGAAGCGAAGAAAAAGGATGATTCTGTAGAGGGCAGGGTTATATTCATTGATTCATTCGGGAACATAGTGACCAATATCCCATCGGATATAGTGGGATTCCAGCCTGGCGATATGCTGGAGATCCAGGGAAAGCGGGCTCCGTTCCACAGATCATATGGGTTTTGCGGAAAAGGGGAACCTCTGGTATTGATCGGAAGCCACGGCTATCTTGAGATAGCGGTGAACCAGGGGAACGCTGAGGTTTTATTTAATAAAAAACAGGGCGATGAGATTAGTATTAAAAAAAATTGATCGGAAGAATACGCTTGGTACGCTTGAACAAGTTACAGCCTGAATGCAAAGGATAGCGCAAAAAGTTATTTAAGCCCACATTCAAAGTGAAAGAAGAGTTGGAAAAAGAGTTTGATAAGCTCTTTTCGAAAAAAACAGGATATGAAGAATTGATCCCTTCGATATGTGATATATCTTGCATCGCCAGGTTAGTCAACCTCTCTATAATTCCCGCAGGACGTGGATATCAAGGAAGTGGAGAGGGCTTACAGGCTCGCCTATGAACTGAAGTGTAAGGGAATCATGGTTTACAGATACGGCAGCAAGATAGAGCAGGTATTATACTTCGGCGATATAACTGAAAGATACGTGTCTGCTGATACTGAATACGCAGACGGGTGCCCGACACCGGTGTGTCCAACGTAAAAGCCATCAGAACCATACACAAACTTAAAGATTGAATAATATAATTTGAGTACGCTATTAAGGACAAAATTGGTGGCCATCCGGAGACTAAAAAATGATCAAACTATCGGAACTGGAATCCTGGCTATGGGAGGCTGCAAATATCCTTCGTGGACCTGTAGATGCAGCCGACTTCAAGACGTATATCTTCCCGCTTCTGTTCTTAAAAAGAATCTGCGACGTATATGATGAGGAGTACCAGAAAGCCCTTGAAGAATCAGAAGGCGATGCGGAATTTGCCTCATTCCCGGAGAATCACCAGTTCCCCATACCAGAGGGCTGCCACTGGAAAGATATTCGCGCTCATACTGTAAATGTTGGCCAGGCGATATCCACTGCCATGAGGTGCATCGAGAAAGCGAACCCGAACACTCTTTACGGCATATTTGGAGATGCACAGTGGACAAATAAAGATCGCCTTTCGGATAAATTGCTCATAGACCTGATAGAGCACTTCTCCATGCACCAGCTCTCGAATTCAAATGTTGAACCTGATATCGCTGGACAGGCATATGAATACCTTATAAAAAAGTTCGCCGATGCTGCTAACAAGAAAGCAGGGGAATTCTATACCCCTCGTAGCGTTGTCCGCCTGATGACAAAGATTCTGGAGCCAGAAGAAGAGGAAACAATCTATGATCCTGCCTGCGGGACCGGCGGCATGCTGCTTGAATCAGTACATTACGTCAGGCAAAACGGCGGAGACGTAAGGACGCTGCGTCTCTACGGGCAGGAAAAGAACCTTACGACCTCATCAATTGCCCGCATGAACCTCTTTTTGCATGGTGTGGAGGACTTTAACATAATAAGGGGCGATACCCTGCGCCAGCCTGCTTTCTTTGAGGGCGACAAACTCAGCACGTTCGATTGCGTCATTGCCAATCCTCCCTTCTCATTGAAGAAATGGGGCGAGGAGATATGGCTAAATGACCCTTATGGCAGGAATTTCGCGGGATTACCTCCGAAAAGCTATGGCGATTATGCCTGGGTACAGCACATGCTCAAATCCATGGCAAGGACAAGCGGCAGGATGGCTGTTGTACTTCCTCATGGCGCCCTGTTCCGTAAAGGGGTTGAGGGAAATATCCGTAAAAAGATATTAGAAATGGACGTGCTTGAGGCTGTTATTGGTCTGGGTCCGAACCTTTTCTACGGCACAACCCTGGCTGCATGCATACTTATCTTCAGAAATGTCAAGTCAATCAACCACAAGAATCGCATTTTGTTCATCGATGCCTCAAAGCTCTATGAAGCCGGGCGTAACCAGAATTATCTGCTTGATGAGCATGTCAACCAGATGGTCACCTGGTATAAGGGATTTGATGATATCAAAGGCGCGACCAGAGTTGCAACCATAGAGGACATAAAAAAGAACGATTACAACCTGAATATCCCCCTTTATGTTGAACCCATTATAGAGGAGGAAAAGATCAGCGCAGAGGAAGCTCTTGCTAACCTCAAAAAGGCTCTCAAGGAGAGCATGGAGGCTGAAGAGAGATTTAAAAACCTGTTGCGAGATGCGAAGGTGATGGCTTGAGCAAAGAGAGCGGTTCCATAACCCAGCAGCAGCTTGAGAGCTACCTGTGGGGCGCTGCCAATCTATTGAGGGGATATATAGATGCAGGCGATTACAAGCAGTTCATATTTCCGCTCCTTTTCTACAAGAGAATTTGCGATGTTTATGATGAGGAATTCCAGAAGGCAATGGAAGAATCCGGCGGAGATGTGGATTACGCATCTTTTTCGGAGAACCACCGCTTCCAGATACCGCAGGGTGCTCACTGGAGAGATGTTCGTGCTGTAACGACCAATGTAGGGATGGCATTACAGAAAGCCATGAGAGAGATAGAGAAGGCAAATCCGGATCAGCTCTATGGGATATTTGGCGATGCTCCTTGGACAAACAAGGATCGTCTATCCGATGCAACGCTCAGAGACCTGATAGAACACTTCTCATCAATCAATCTCTCAATCAAAAATGTGCCTCAGGACGAGCTTGGTCAGGCATACGAATACCTCATTAAGAAGTTTGCTGATGACAGCGGGCATACTGCGGCAGAGTTCTACACAAATAGAACGCTTGTGAGATTGATGGCATTGATGCTTGAACCTAAACCGGGAGAATCAATATATGACCCGACATGCGGCTCAGGTGGAATGCCTCTTGTGGCAGCGCTTCAGGTCAAGGAAGGGGGAGGAGAATACCGCACTCTCAAACTATACGGTCAGGAAGTAAACCTGATAACTTCGGCCATAGCCAGGATGAACTTTTCCCTTCACGGCATAGAAGATTTCAAAATAGTGCGCGGAGACACTCTATCTAATCCTGCATTCATTGAGAAAGACCGCCTCAAGCGATTTGATGTGGTTCTCGCCAATCCACCGTATTCGATCAAGCAGTGGAGTCGTGAGGCATGGTCATCTGACCCTTATGGAAGAAATATTTACGGTGTGCCTCCCCAGGGAAGAGCAGATTATGCATTTTTCCAGCATATCATCGCAAGCATGCATCCTGTTACAGGGCGATGTGCGATCCTGTTTCCTCATGGGGTGTTATTCAGGGATGAGGAACAGAAAATGCGCGAGAGACTTGTTGAGGACGATGTGATCGAGTGCGTTCTGGGGCTGGGGCCGAATCTGTTCTATAATTCACCCATGGAAGCCTGTGTAGTTGTATGCAGGATGAAAAAGCCGCCTGGGAGAAAGGGGAAGATACTCTTTATCAATGCTGTAAAAGAAGTTACGAGGGAGAGATCACAGAGTTTTCTTGAAGAAGAGCATATGCAGAAGATTCTCAAAGCTTACAGGGATTTCAAAGATATTGAGGGGTTTACCAAAGTTGTCAATATAGGAGAGATAAAATCCAATAATTCCAATTTAAGCGTTCAATTGTATGTTAGATCTAATGGCGAAAATAATAATAACAAAACTCTAAAGGAAGTCTTATATGAATGGCAAGAAAGCTCTGAAAAACTCAAGACTTTGACGATAGACCTTTTTATGACATTAAAAGAGGTGGGCTTTGATGAATAAGAATTTGCCTGAGGGCTGGAAATGGGTCAAATTGGGAGATATTGCTTTTGAAGTTTCGGATAGGATAGATAATCCTTCAAAATCTGGACTGGAAAGATTCGTAGGACTTGAACATATAGATAGCGAAAGTCTTACTGTAAAAAGATGGGGCAGCACTGAAGATGTAACCTCAGCTATGAAGCTTTTCAAGAAGGGAGATATGCTATTTGCCAGGAGGAATGCATATTTAAAAAGGGCTTCTATGGCAACTTTCGATGGTGTATGCTCAGGGGATGCTATTGTATTGAGACAAAAAAATGAAAAATATGTGGACGGGCTTTTACCTTTGATATTGAACACGGAGAAACTTTGGGAATTTGCCATTGCCAATGCATCTGGCTCAATGTCAAAGAGAGTAAAATGGCGAGATTTGGCAACTTTTGAAATCCCCCTTCCTCCAAAAGATGAACAGCGCCGCATCGCGGATATACTCTGGGCGGCTGAAGATTATATTGTAAAGAATGAAAAACTTGTTGATGAGGCGGAGTTTTACAAAAAAATTTCGATGAAAGAACTGCTTACAAAGGGTATCGGACACAAAGAGTTCATAGAAACTGAATTTGGTAAGATTCCTAAGGGCTGGAAAATAAAAACTGCAAAAGAAACATTGTACATAAAAGGACGAATAGGATGGAAAGGACTAAAGAAGTCCGAATTTATGACTACAGGTCCCTATCTAATTACAGGTATGCATTTTGTCGATGATAAGATAGACTGGGCAAATTGTTTTCATATCACAATGGAAAGATATCTTGAATCTCCTGAGATCCAGGTAAAAAATAATGATATTTTATTAACAAAAGATGGTACTATTGGAAAAGTAGCTTTAATAGATTATCTACCTGGTCCCGCATCATTAAATAGTCATCTACTACTTTTGAGACCATTAGAAAATGATCTTTATCCAAAATTTGTTTTTTATGTGTTGCTTTCGGATTTATTTAAACGTTATGTAGAGAATTTCAAATCGGGTAGTACACTGACAGGATTATCACAATCAAATTTTGAAAATTTTAGATATTTATACCCTCCTTATGAGGAGCAAAAACGAATTGTTGAGGTAATTTCAAAAGTTGATGAAGTGATCCAAAAAGCTAAGGAAAACATCACGAAAACTAAAACATTGAAAATGAGTTTATTAAACAATTTATTGATGGGGGACTCATGTATAGCATTCGAGAATAAATATAGCAAAAAGCTATACGAAACGCAGGTGAGCTAATGACATTTACAGAAGCAAATAGTGTGGAATTCTTTGTTCGTGACCTGTTGAAAGGATTGGGCTGGGAGTACCTGCCATCAGAGGCCATTCCGAGCTCAGAGCCTGAAGTCCTTATCGAGCAACATCTGCGCTTATCTGCCTCAATCCTGCGATTGCAAAGAATAGATTTGAAATTTCAGTTATGTTTAAATAATTATGAAGATAAAATACGATTATGTCAGAAGTTGATTTCGAAAGAAGAATCATTCATGAGCTTGAGATTATCAAGGCAGAGTTAATCAATATAAAAGAGCATATGGTGGATGTAGATACGATTCTCAGCGAAGAAGAAAGAATGCTTGTAGAAGAAAGCTTTGAACACGAAAAGGAAAAAAAACTGGTCTCTCTTTCCGAATTCAAAAAGAATTTGTAACCTGATATGTTTGAAATTTATCTGGACATTCCCGTACAAAAATTTTAAAAAAATGTGAGCTAATATGTTTACAGAAGCCAACAGCGTTGAATATTTCGTTCGTGATCTTTTAAAAGGAGTGGGCTGGGAGTACCTTTCATCAGAAGCTCTCCCTCGCTCCAATTCTGATGTTCTGGTCGAGGAACATCTTCGCGATGCACTTATCCGCCTCAATCCTGAGATTGCAAAGAAGCCAGACCGCGCTGATGAGGTTATCTACAAGCTCAGGGCGATAATTCTCACCGTTCAGACTGATGGCCTGGTTCGGGCAAATGAAGAATTTGCATCCTGGTTATGCGGCGAACGCAGCATGCCCTTTGGCGCCAATAATGAGCATGTAACGGTGAGGTTGATAGATTTCGATAATATCAAAAACAATCGTTTTGTTGTTACAACGCAATATAGCTTCACCGCGGGACAGAATCGAATACCAGACCTCGTATTATTGGTCAATGGAATCCCGTTAGTGATTGGGGAAGGCAAGACACCTGTAAGACCTGCTATCAGTTGGGTGGATGGTGCAATCCAGATCAATAACGATTATGAAATTAATATTCCTGCGCTCTTTGTGCCTAACGTATTTTCTTTTGCCACAGAAGGCAAAACCTATCGCTATGGTTCAATCAGGGCTCCCATAGATATCTGGTCTCCCTGGAGGGATGCTGAAAACAATACGATATCAAGCCTTTCAGAGGTAAAGGTTGCAGTTCAGAAAATGCTTCGTCCAGATGTCGTTCTGGATATCCTTGAGAACTTCACGGTTTTTGCCACTGATAAGAAGAAAAGAAAGATCAAGATAATAACCCGTTTTCAGCAGTATGATGCCGCTAATAAGATTGTTGAAAGGGTACTTAACGGCAGACCCAGGAAAGGATTGATCTGGCACTTCCAGGGGTCTGGAAAATCGTTCCTCATGGTATTTGCGGCACAGAAGCTGCGAATGCACCCAGCGCTCAAAAGCCCTACAGTGATAATAGTCGTGGACAGAATAGACCTTGATACTCAGATAACCGCCACGTTCAATGCTGCCGATATCCCAAACACTGTTCCAGTAACTACAAGGGAAGACCTGCAAAAATTCCTCTCGCGCGACCTGCGAAAGATAATCATCACGACTATACACAAGTTCGGTGAGGCTGGCGGCGTATTGAATGACAGGGATAATATCATCGTGCTTGTTGATGAGGCGCACAGAACCCAGGAAGGAGACCTGGGAAGAAAGATGAGAGAGGCATTACCCAATGCTTTCCTTTTCGGATTGACAGGAACTCCGATCAATAAGCGCGACCGCAATACTTTCTGGGCTTTTGGAGCAGAGGAGGATGAGCAGGGATACATGAGCCGCTATTCCTTCGAGGAGTCCATCAGGGATAATGCTACCCTGCCTTTGCACTTTGAGCCAAGGCTTGTAGAATCGCACATTGATCGGAAAGCTATGGATGAGGCATTTGCGAATCTTACAGATATATTAACTGATGAATATAAAGCAGAGCTGTCAAAAAAAGCGGGAAAGATGGCAACTTTTATTCAAACCCCGGAACGAATCAACAAAATAAGTCTGGATATTATAGAACACTATCATACAAAAGTAGAACCAAATGGATTCAAAGCCATGGTGGTATGTTTTGACCGGAAATCCTGCGTTCTATACAAAGAAGCGCTTGATAAACACTTACCTGAAGATGCATCAGATATAGTAATGACCCTGGCAAGAGGAGATGATTCAGACTGGAAGAAAAAGTGGGACCGTAACAAGGATGAAGAAGAGAAGATTCTTGACAGGTTTAGAGATCAAAATGATCCTCTAAAGATACTTATTGTAACCTCCAAACTATTGACTGGATTTGATGCGCCAATCCTCCAGACAATGTATCTGGACAAATTGATGAAAGATCACACTCTTCTCCAGGCGGTATGCCGTACTAACCGTCCTTACACTCAAAAAACACACGGATTGATTGTTGATTACATCGGCGTATTCGATGATGTTGCAAAGTCTCTCACCTTTGATTTGAAGACTATACAGAGAGTAATAACGAATATCAGCGAACTTCAAAATAAACTTCCCGGGGCAATGGAAACATGCCTTGCATATTTCCCAAAAGTGGACAAAACTATTTCTGGATACGAGGGCTTGATGGCTGCCCAGGATTGTCTTCCAGATAATGAGACCAGGGACAGATTTGCAGCAGATTATTCCTACCTTTCAAAGCTATGGGAAGCTATTTCACCCGATCCGATTCTTAAAGATTGCAAAGAAGATTATCGCTGGCTAACCCAGGTATATGAGTCTGTTCAGCCAGCAGGTGGAAACGGAAAACTCCTGTGGCATTCTCTTGGCGCCAAAACAATCGAGATAATCAATGAGAACGTTCATGTAGAAACAATAAGGGATGACCTTGATACCATTGTTCTTGATGAAGAGATGATAAAGAGCATTTTATCAAAAGATAATCCCAAAAAAGCCAAAGAAATCGAGATAAAAATCATTAAACGGCTTGGTAAGCATAAGGGCAATCCAAAATTTAAAGAACTTGGGGAGCGACTTGAAGAGCTGAAGGAAAAATATGAACTTGGATTTTTAACGAGTCTGGAGTTCCTGAATAAGTTACTAAATTTAGCCAGGGATTTAGTTGAGGCAGAGAGAGAAGTTGAACCTGAAGACGAACGGAAAAAAGCGAAGGCAGCATTGACCGACTTATTCCAGCAGGCCAAAAATGATAAGACGCCTGTAATGGTCGAGAGGATTGTTAATGATATAGACGACGTTGTCAGGATAGTCAGATTCGATGGCTGGCAGTGGACAAACGCGGGTGAAAGGGAAGTCAAGCAGGCTCTAAGGAAGACGCTTTTGAAATATAAGTTGCATAAGGAACAGGATTTGTTTGATAGGGCTTATGCGTATATCAGGCAGTATTACTGAAAAACTACTTCGGTATCAGTTTTGAACTATAATCTCTTAATAATTTGCAGGAAAATGCCCCGGTTTCAAATCCCATATCGTTGGCAATATTTCCAAAACCTTTTCTGCATTTGTTTGCAAAATCCAGGTCGTCTAAAAAGAATTCGATCGGCTTGACATTATTTAAATTCGTCATCAATTCCTGAAATATTCGCTCATCGTTTGTATCCTTAAAATGTATCTCTGAAAGCGATTTTTTAACCTTACCGAGATGGTCCAAATTCAGAGATATTATTTCGAAATCAGGATTGAGCTCATCGATCTTAGGAACGATCGATGCGGATAGATTTATAGAGAGTTGAGATAAAAACAGTGGAAGATTCTCAATGTCGTGTTCCTTTAAAAAAAGCGAGACTTCATGAAACACAAGATCCAGGAAATTCGTTAGGCCAGGTTTTTTTGTCTTTATCTTTTTAAATTGCTCAATGATCAGTGCCTGGGATTCAATGGAGCCAATATTAATATCTTGATATATCTCTCGAAAAACCCCGATGATTTCAACCATCACTTCATTTATTTTGTTTCTTAGAACATTATGTGACTCCTTCAGGGCAGAATTGCATAGGAATAGTTTCTCTTTTCGCCTGTCTTTCATCAAAACGATCGATGTCTCATGGATTCGGTCTCTGGTATTTACTATCCCTAAAATAATATTCGTATCCAGAGAAAAATTCATCTTAAGCCTCTAGAACCTCAAAAACTGCGTTATAATTCTTTGGAATCGTCTCTTCCTTTAAATTGAATAAGCTTAACTCAGATACATCATGCTGAAGGTCTTCAAATGTGATTTTCCCTCGGTGGAAGGCTTCAATCCTGAGTAATGAAACAGATAACATTATCCAGAGATCGATATCATCCACTTTTTTAATAGCCTTTTTTATCAATTCCTGGATTAATAAAAACATCTGGTCTAAGACCAATAACTGGCTGGCGTTTTCATTTTTATCCCATATTTTTGATTTTATCTCATCTCTTATAGAAGAGATCCTCCCATTGAGTTTTACTAAGGCCAACCTGTTGACTTCGGATCGTTGATGGGGATCTAATCTCTTCGTGATCGTTTTTAATTTTTTAAAAGTTTCATCAAACTCTTTCAATTCTGATAGTTTTAACTCAATTCTTTTCTCGATTTCTTCGAGGTCTTCTTCGTATATATTTATTGAAACTATATCTGTCAAAGCATCAAGTAATTTTTCCTTAGTATTAATATCCAGACTCAAAATTTGATTCAACTCGCTCTGAATATTATACAATCTGTGCATGGATCGTAGATAATCAACAGCGCCTACTACTGGCCGCCTGATCCATGTAATAATCTCAAATATATCGGATGCAAAAACATCTAATATAAAGTTGATTGATTTATATTGAGTATTTGAATAGTAGCTTTCCATATCGGATCAATTCATGTTATAAGGTTATAATGCAGTTTTATTAAAGGTTGTTATCTGTCTTTGCTATAGTTACGATGCTTTATAAATATACGTTCGTTCCCCTGATTAAACAAAGAGATATGGTCATAACGCTGCTTTCAGATTTCGGGGATGTGTATCCTGCTTCCATGAAAGGGGTGATCCTGAGGATCAATCCCGCAGCCAGTATAGTGGATATCTCACATTCAGTCCCGCGCCATGATGTGCGTGCCGGGGCATTTATGCTGATGACATGTGCAGGGTATTTCCCCTCCTGCACGGTGCATATCGCAGTCGTTGATCCCGGGGTCGGAACAGAAAGGCGGCCTCTTGCAATCAGGGCTGGATCTGTTGAGGCAGGAATACATTATTTTGTTGGCCCTGATAACGGTCTTCTCATTCCTGCTGCAAGAAGTATTGGAGATCTTGAGACTTATGAGATCACAAATACGGCTTTATTTCGCAATGAAATATCCAGCACTTTTCACGGTCGCGATATCTTTGCACCTGTGGGAGCGCATATATCAAGAGGCCTGAGGATTGGTGATGCAGGGAGGCGGATTTTTGATTTTATAGACCTGGATTTCGGGGAAGCGAAGAAAAAGGATGATTCTGTAGAGGGCAGGGTTATATTCATTGATTCATTCGGGAACATAGTGACCAATATCCCATCGGATATAGTGGGATTCCAGCCTGGCGATATGCTGGAGATCCAGGGAAAGCGGGCTCCGTTCCACAGATCATATGGGTTTTGCGGAAAAGGGGAACCTCTGGTATTGATCGGAAGCCACGGCTATCTTGAGATAGCGGTGAACCAGGGGAACGCTGAGGTTTTATTTAATAAAAAACAGGGCGATGAGATTAGTATTAGAAAAGTTACTTAAGTCCTGCTGCTGATTTGGCAGCAATGAAACTTTGCGATTTTGATTACTATCTTCCAAAAGAATTGATCGCCCAGTCTCCCGTAGAACCGAGGGATTCATCCAGGCTAATGGTGCTAGGGCAGGATATTGAGCATCGGTATTTTACTGATATTATCGATTATTTTGAAGATGGCGATACCCTTGTGCTCAATGATTCAAGGGTAATTCCTGCAAAGCTTGCGGGTAAAAAAAGCACAGGCGGTCATGTGGAAGCGCTGGTAGTATCAAAAAATAGCTCAGGGTATGAATGCCTGATACGGGGCAAGAATATCCATGAGGGCACAAGACTTTACTTTGGTGAGCTTGAAGCAAGAATCCTTGAGATCAGAAAAAGTGAGAACACAGGCATGTACCTGGTCGAATTCAACTGCAACGGGAACCTGAATGATATTCTTGAAAAAATAGGGGAAGCGCCTCTCCCGCCTTATATCAAGAAAAAACTGGAGGATAGGAACCGCTACCAGACAGTATATTCAAAGATAAGAGGCTCAATTGCTGCGCCCACAGCAGGCTTACATTTCACAGAGGGATTACTGGAGCAAATAATAGAGAGAGGAGTTAACATCGCTTATGTCACTCTTCATGTAGGGATAGGCACGTTCACACCCCTTAGAACCGAGAACCTGGAGGATCACAGGATGGAGCCTGAGTATATCTCGATCAGCGCTGAGAATGCAGAGATAATCAACGGGACAGAAGGAAAGCTCATAGCCTCTGGAACAACTGCTGTGAAAGCGCTTGAAAGCTCATATGTCGATGGAAAGATCGCTGCGAAAGAAGGATTCAGCGAGCTTTTCATTTACCCGCCTTATCAATTTAAATCAGGGATCGATGGAACAATTACTAATTTCCATCTACCTAAATCCACGCTTCTCATGCTGGTGAGTGCATTTGCAGGCAAGGAGAGGCTGATGGCTGCTTATAAAGAGGCCATATCAAACTCATACAGGTTCTATAGTTTTGGCGATGCGATGCTGATCTTCAGGTAATATGTACGAACTGATACACAGAGATAAAAATACAGGAGCAAGGGCAGGAGAACTAAAAACCAACCACGGGATCATAGAGACCCCTGCATTCATGCCTGTTGCTACTAAAGGGACTGTGAAGACACTCATCCCTGAAGAGCTATATGACATGGGTACACAGGTGCTTATCAGTAATGCCTTTCATCTTTTTCTCTCCCCGGGAATGGACGCAATCCAGAGATCCGGGGGATTGCACAGGTTCATGAACTGGGAGAGGGCAGTTTTCACAGACAGCGGCGGTTTCCAGATGATACGCAAGGATTTTCCTTTTAAGATCACGGATGAAGGGATCACATATAAAAACCCGCGTGATGGGAAGAAATACTCCTATACGCCAGAGATATGCATGAGCAATCAAAAGATCCTGGGCTCTGATGTTGCCATGGTACTCGATGAGTGCCCGCCCTATGGAAGTGAATACAGCGCTGTAGAAGCCTCGGTTGAGAGGACAGTACGCTGGGCGAAAAGATCAAAGGAAGTGGAGAAAAACGAAGGGCAGCTCTTTTTTGCGATACTGCAGGGGGGAACATTCGCAGACCTGAGAAAAAAATGCGCAGATCAGCTGATCGCAATGGATTTTGACGGCTACGGGATAGGCGGGTTATCCATAGGCGAGCCAAAGGAAATAATGAATGAGGTATTGAGACATAATGTCCCGCTGGTTCCTGAGGATAAGCCGCGCTATCTCATGGGCGTGGGTTCGCCTGCTGAACTGCTTGGCGCAATAGAGTCAGGTATCGATATCTTTGATAGTGCCTTCCCAACAAGGAATGCAAGGCACCAGACCCTGATGACAGGAAAGGGAAATATAGACATAGCGCGCGGGAAGTATGCCCTGGATTTTGAGCCAGTTGATGGGGATTGCAAATGCTATACATGCAAAAACTATACAAGAGCGTATCTCTATCACCTTTTTCGGGAATCGGAGCTGCTTGCACTGAGGCTGGCATCGATCCATAACCTCTATTTTATACAATCCGTAATAAAGGGCGCCAGGGAGGCAATACTGGCGGATAGGTTTTCTGAATTTAGAAAAGATATTTTGATAAGATTTATGAAATGTAAATAGAATATAGATATTAGAAATGGTGTTGAACACCAGAAGAGGTGGTTAGAGTATAGAGACAAGAAAGATATGTTTTGTGAGCGACTGGTATTATCCAAAGATCGGGGGTGTGGAGAACCATATCGATTATCTGTCCGAACTTACGGCCAGGCGCGGTAACGAAGTGCATATATTGACCCACAGGCACAAGGATCTGAAGGGCAAAGTCGCAGAGCATGATGCACAGAAGGGGCAGAGAGGAATAACGATTCACAGGATAAAAGGCTATGCTGTCAGAAGATGGGGTGCAGTAGTTGATCCGAGAACTCCATGGATTGTAAACGATGTTATAAGAAGAGAGAAGTTTGAGCTTATACATGCCCACAGTATCTATTCGCCAATAGCTATGGTGACGGCATATGCTGGCAAGACCCTGAGGAATATACCGACACTTGCCACGAACCATTCCCTGTGGGGGGATGATGTGCATATGGGCAATCTGATCACGCACCTGCTACGTGAGGAATTTACAAGACTGGATGCATTGATCGCGGTAAGCAATGCAGTGAAAAAAGATACAGAGCGTTTTTGCATAGATAAACCTGTATTTGTTATTCCAAATGGTGTAGATTGCGATAAGTTCTACCCTGATGCAAAAAACAGAACGGATATCCGCAGATCGTTCGGATTCGGGGATGATGATATTGTGATAATCACAGTAGGCAGACTGGTGCCCAGAAAAAGGATGCATGAGTTGATACAGATAATGCCTGACCTCATTAAAAGATATGATGTTAAATTGCTAGTCGTGGGCGATGGTCCAGAAAAAGATAAACTGATTGATCTCTCAAAATCGTTGAACTTGAATGAACATATAACTTTTACAGGTTATGTATCAGACCCTCGCGATTATTTGAACGCATCCGATATCTTCACTCTATGTTCTGTGGATGAGGCACTTGGAATATCCATACTCGAAGCTATGGCCTGTGAACTCCCTGTAGTTGTAAAAGATGTAAATGGTATACGCGATATATTGAACGGCAACAGCAGCCTTCCACCAGCCAGAGATGCGATTGATATAAAGAATAATATCGAATTTTTGATCCAGAACGAGGAGATAAGATCAAAGCTAGCAGAAAATAACAGGAAACATGTCCTCTCGAATTTCGCATGGGACATTATCTGTGAGAAGACACTCGATGTGTATAAATTTATAGAGCAGGTGGCTCAAGCTGATGCACATAAATATTATGATATGAAGCTTGCAAAAATGGGAAGGATCGTCAAAAGGTTATCGCCCAGTTATGAAAAGAACCATAACCCTAACGGTAGATGTTGAGCCTGACTGCCCTCCATACCTTCGAACATACAGAGGTATAGAATCAGGGCTTCAAAGGCTACTTCAGGTTCTGGAAAAATATGGCATAGAAGCGACATTTTTTATAACCGGTGAAGTGGCCTCAAAATACCCGATGCAGATAAAAGAGATAGCAAAGCACCATGAGATCGGATGCCACGGTTACTCTCATACACGTTTTGACAGGATGACCTATAGAGAAGCCGCATATGAGATAGAGAAAAGTACAGAGGTATTATGCAGGCTCACAGGTCAGGAAAGCATAACCTCTTTTAGAGCGCCTAATCTCATATTTCCTGAGAGGTTTCTGGGGATCTTGAGAGATAATGGGTATCTAATTGATTCATCTATTGCTAGATATAAAATTGGTGATTTATACAGGGCAAAGAGGAACAACTTAAGTAATGGACTGTTAAGAATCCCGGCATCCGCCACCTCATCCCTGCTGCGTTTGCCTTTTGGCAATGAAATAATCAGCCATCTGCGGCCTCCGATAGTCCTGTTTTTCCATCCCTGGGAGTTCGTGGAAATGTATGGCGAGCCTGTCAGGTGGGACTGCAAAGTTAACACTGGAAAAAGAGCGCTGCAGAACCTTGAGCTATTAATTGAGATATTTAAAAATAAACGCTATCGATTCTGTACGATATCCAGCTTTCTGGCTCGTGCATGAACAGGCAAGGGATTAAATACGTTTGACGCCATCCAAAATATGGGAGGTGAGAGGAATGGAGATATCCAGTATTGCCAGTTGCGATATGACCTCTTGTTCATACAATATGAAAAATCAGTGCCATACTTTTGCCATAACAGTGGGTGCACATGCAGAGTGTGATACCTTCTATTACAGGGCAAAGAGACAGGGTGGACTTGAGGAAACCGAAGGGAAAATAGGAGCATGCATTGCATCAGATTGCAAATTCAACGAACGCCTGGAGTGCCAGGCCGGCAACATCGATGTAGGCTCACATGAGTCCCATGCCGACTGCAAGACATTTGAGCCGAGAGCCTGATACAGGCCCCCGGCCATCTTTTATTTTTTAATGCAGGGAATGTTCATCAGTCCACAAAGATACGAACCACTGTAGTCCTGGGGTTATATTTAAATAGTTCCTCCATAATCTCAACACTTTTAGCCTTATCATCACGATTTATCTGGGCGAGGATTCTTCCGATTACAAGCTCTGCATCCTTTTCACTCCTCAGATCTATTCTTACTGCTTCTATCATGCTATCACCTTGTAGTGGGATCAGATATACAAACAGTAATCATCCTATCACCATATAAAACCTTCGATTATCCGAATACATAATTTAGGCTATCCTAATAAGATGGCTGCGTTAAAAATCTGACCCTTATCCTGAATAAGGATAACCAAAAGTTATATTACGGACAACCGAAATATTTAATACCCCCTATGGCGTTGTAGAAAAAGTTTCTAAAACGGAGCGATGAACATGAAAAGACGTACATTTATTAAATACGCTGCTACGGCAGCTATCGGCTTATCTGCTTTTGGCATCATAAAAACCCTTTACGCAGACGCGCCCGCAGGAGAGGTAATGGACAACGTTTCTGGTACCGATTCTGGTACCGTTTCTGGCACCGTTTCTGGCACCTTAACAATTTACTCAGGTCGTAACGAGAAACTGATAGGTCCCTTAATTGAACAGATAAAAGCAGCAGGGATGGATATTCAGGTCAGATATGGAGAAACAGCCCAGCTTGCCGCAACAATCCTGGAAGAGGGGGCAAACAGCCCTGCCCACCTGTACTTTGCCCAGGATGCAGGCGCGCTTGGTGCTCTAAGCAAGGAAGGAAGGCTTCTCAAGATTCCAGATTACCTGCTGGAGAAGGTGGAGCCAGGGTTCCGCTCACCAAAAGGAGAATGGATGGGCATAACAGGCCGTGCCCGTGTTGTGGACTACAACATAAACCTTGTAAAATCAGAGGAACTTCCGGAATCCATATGGGGCCTCACCGACCCTAAATGGGGTAATGGAAAAATCGGCTGGGCGCCCACAAATGGTTCTTTTCAGGCTTTTGTGACTGCTTTCAGGGTACTTGAGGGGGATGCAAAAGCAAAGGACTGGCTTAAAGGAATACAGGCAAACAAGCCCCAGGTGTACCCGGGTAACACCCCAATAGTCGCTGCACTGGGAAAGGGTGAAATTCATGTGGGCTTAGTGAACAACTACTATCTTGGGCAGTTCAAGAAAGAGAATCCGGATTTCCCTGTAGCCCATCATTATACCAGAGGCGATGCAGGCTCCATGATAAATGTGGCAGGTGTTGGAATACTTGATACAGCAAAAAACACAAAGCTTGCGGAGTCCTTTATAGATAAAATGCTGGGTCGGGATGCACAGATGTACTTTGCCACCCAAACCGGTGAATATCCTCTTATAAAAGGGGTTGATGTGACCGGAAACCAGAAACCGCTATCAGAAATCAAACAACCAGATATAGATTTGAGCAATCTGCACGATCTCAGAGGCACACTTGACCTCCTGAACGATGTAGGCGTACTGTAAGCCAGTGTTTTATTACAATGAGGAGAGTATGGAATAACACCACGTTAGGGACATCTCAAATCCTTGCCCTGATGTCCATAACTGTAGTGGTACTGGCATCCATACCCCTTCTTTACCTGTTATTTCGTACTGCCAGCATAGGACCGGGTATAGTAGATCTGATGCTGAATCCCAGGGCCATCAGTGTTCTGATAAACAGCGTTCTTCTTGCCTTTGTTGTTACTGCTCTTTCTGCACTGATAGCTGTTCCTCTGGCATTTCTCACTGTCAGGACAGACATTCCATGGAAACGATTCTGGAGCATTGCCACAGTACTGCCCCTTGCAATCCCAAGCTATGTGGGAAGTTTTACTATTATCTCAGCACTGGGTCCAAAAGGGAGTATTCTCCAGAACTTACTTATGCCCCTGGGTGTTGATAGGCTGCCATCCATATACGGCTGGCCGGGTGCTGTGCTTGCCCTCACTCTTTTCTCCTACCCCTACATTCTTCTGACCGTGCGCGGAAGTTTGCAAAGCCTTGACCCTGCTCTGGAAGAGGCTGCCAGAACCCTGGGATACGGCCTGAAAGAAACCTTTCTTAAGGTGACACTGCCCCAGCTCAGACCTTCCATAGCAGCTGGTGGGCTCCTGGTTGCACTGTATACCCTCAGCGACTTTGGTACGCCTGCCCTCATGAGATTCAACTCCTTTACCAGGGCAATATACGTCCAGTACCAGCTAAGCTTTGACAGGACCATGGCAGCAGTCCTGGCATTGATGCTTGTAATAATTACTCTCACCATTCTTACCCTGGAATTTAAAGCCAGGGGCAGGACCCACTATTTCGGGAGCGCGGCCACAAAACGCCCGCCTGCCATAATTGAACTTGGGATATGGCGCATACCTGCCCTGCTGTTCACAGCATCCGTGGTATTGATAGCCCTTATCCTTCCCATGGGTGTTATTTTTTACTGGCTGTTGAAAGGCTCATTCGATGCTGGATTTATCTTTAAGTTACTACAGCTTACTGTTAACTCGGTATATGTTTCAGGACTGGCAGCTATCGCCGCAATCCTTGCTGCCTTACCTGTTGCGATATTCGCTGTGCGGTATTCCAGGCCCCTGAGCAATCTGCTGGAGAGGGGCACATACATTGGTTTCGGACTTCCCGGGATTGTGGTGGCTCTATCTCTTGTCTTTTTTGGAGCGAACTTTGCACCTGGTCTTTATCAGACACTGGGAATGCTGATCTTTGCCTATGTGGTACTGTTCCTGCCAAAAGCAGTGGGAACAATCAGGTCTTCCCTGCTCCAGATAAATCCAAGATTGGAAGAAGCTGCCATAAGCCTGGGAAGCAGTCCATTTCATACACTGCGGAAGGTAACGATACCACTGTTACGCCCAGGTCTTTTGAGCGGAGGGGCTCTTATCTTTCTCACGACCATGAAAGAGCTTCCTGCCACCCTGCTCCTGGCTCCAATAGGGTTTCAGACACTGGCAACCAGGATATGGGCTGCTACAGATGGTGCCTTTTTTGCTGAAGCAGCAGTCATGTCTATTTTACTTGTGGCAGCATCAGCAGCATCTATGGTAATTATATTGGAGCAAGAAAAATGCCGATAATAGAACTGAGAAACATCACGAAGATGTATGGTATAACCCCTGCCGTGGAAGAGCTCAGCTTCACTGTTGAGGAAGGGGAGATATTCGCAGTACTTGGACCAAGCGGATGCGGTAAAACCACTACACTGCGTCTGATAGCAGGATTTGAAAAACCGGATGAAGGAGAAATCATTCTTGAGGGACGGACAGTAGCAGATAGCAATACATTCGTACCTGCGGAAAAACGGAGAATAGGCATGGTTTTTCAGGACTATGCTCTGTTTCCCCACCTTACGGTCAAAGAAAACATCTCTTTTGGCTTAAAAGGTCTAACTCAAATAGAGAAGGATTCTGTTGTCACAAACATGCTGGACTTTGTGGGATTGAGAGGGCTTGAGAATCGCTACCCGTACAGCTTATCAGGAGGACAGCAGCAGCGAGTGGCTCTTGCCCGTGCACTGGCGCCCCGTCCCATTACGGTACTTCTTGATGAGCCGTTCAGTAATCTTGATACCGACATGCGCACCCAGATGAGAGAAGAGATGATAAGGATTCTCAGGAAATCCAGAACCACCACCATACTGGTAACTCACGACCAGGAAGAGGCCTTTGCTATGGCAGACCGTGTCGCTGTCATGAACAGGTGTAGAATTGAACAACTGGGCACGCCAGAAGAGGTATATCACCACTCTGCCACGAGTTTTGTAGCAGGTTTCGTGGGGAAGGCAGATTTCATAGAGGGGGTTGTGGAAGATGAGGGCATAAGAACTGAAATCGGGATATTCCCTGACAACACAATCCTGACCAAAGGGGACAAGGTACATATCATGATCCGACCTGACGATATCGAGATTTTCGTTGACGAACATGGATGCGCTGTCATAATAGATCATCAATTCAAAGGCTCTGAGATAATTTATACTCTCAGTCTTCCAACAGGTAGATGTATTCACAGCACCCTCTCCTCTTCAAAGACATATCAAACAGGTACAAGAGTGAGTGTTAAAGCAAAGCCGGCGCATATAGTCGCTTTCAAGAACGGGAGAGCTGTGTCAAAAACAACACAATAAACAATACTTTTGACCATTGATATGCCACCATCGAATAAATAATTTAGGACTTCCTGAATATTTCCAGGGATTTGATAGTTACCTTGACCAACTTAGAGGAAAGGCCTGGTCTTTTTAAGCACTGCACAAGACGGTATCCTTCAATAAAAGTTCTTTTTCTCGGACATTTCTCACAGATGTCTCCATCCCAGCATATCACCTCATAATTGATTCCATCAAACTCGATGACTTCTTTCTTTGAGGTTCTCAAAGCCTGGAGTTCATTTATACCTTGAATCTTTAAAACAAAGCTTCCGCGGCAGGGTTTTAAATAAGGGAGTACTATATTCTCAGCATCCACGCCAACGGGTATGGGTGGGATCCCGATTAGATGCAGATCGAATATCCGATAACCAGGCATAACATAATAAATTTCATTGAAGTTTGCTTTTATATAACCCGTGCATTCCTGGTAGGTACTGTTTCCCAATAGTATCTCGTAATTTAATTCCTCAATACATGCCATGTATATCAATCCATGAAGATGTGAAGTGTTATTCTTGGTGCTTCCATCATGCTGTCACCCTGTGATAGGGGTATACCTAATCCCAGAGAATAGTTCATGTATCAGGATCAGATAGGAGTGGGAATCAGGCATACTAACCAATCATTGTCTTCTTGACATATAAATTCTTCGGTTATCCTAATGATTATGTTCGATTATTCTAATAATTATATTCGGTTATCCGAAATGTTTATGTAGCGAAAGTACAGTATCAGTGGTGGAGGAAAATCATGGTAAATGTAAAAAAACCCACTTTGTTGAGGGTCACTGCTCTAATAGTGGTTTCCACACTATTTGTAGTGGCTCTCCAGCTGCCGTATTTCGCATCGGCACAGCATATGAAAGGAGATATGGAAGAGGAAGAAATAATCCGTGAAGCAAGAAAAGCGGAGATAATAAGCAGTGGCATAACTGACATATCAAGTTCAGTAAGAAATGTTGAAAACATTCGTAAGACGGTACCAAAACCTCAGATAATAAATCCCAGCGTAACTGGCGTTCTTATATATACCCATGCAGTACCGAACGATCCACTGGGATTTGAACCTGGTAACGACAAGATCACTGCTATCGAGAATGACCTGGAAAAAATTCAAATACGATCTGAAAAGATTTTACACATGCCCTATACATGGAACTTTGGATTAATGAGCCTGAATAAAAGCGGAGCAAAGTACTCTATTTTCCTGTACACTGACATGTTCGGTCCGAATTCAACAGTTATACATAATGTCACCCGCATCTTCGCAGGTATAGATGACGTTGATACATGCCCGGGTCTGCTCATAAACGAATCCAATGCCGGGAGGTTTAATTATACAAGAATTGTGCAAAAGTACGGCCCTGTATGCTCATACATGGGAGCAATCACAATACCAGCGCCAGCATTCAGTGATTCTACGATTGTACTGGCAGAGCCAGCCAGACCGGATCACCCCACACTGAGGGAGATATTTGTAAAGCAGGTAAAATCAGTAAGTAAGAATCCGAAGAATGAGATCATAGTACTGGTCGGCCATGGAGCAAGGAATGATTTCAATGACGAAGCTCAGAAAAAGGAGCTTTCAAATGCAGCAAGCTATGTTAAAAGTAAGCTGGGATTTGCAGGCTCTACAGGAGTAACTGCCAGGGAAGACTGGCCTGATTTATATAAAATCGCAGTTCCAGAGGCTGTCTCAACAATAAAATCTCTGTTGAACGATACTGGAGCTAAAAAGGTGATACTTGTACCTGCAACCGGCGGTCATGGTTTCGATATGATTGCAGAGGCACTCGATAGCGAAGGTATCAATTATGTCAGTGCACCGGAAACGCTTCCAATAGGAGAAAAGGAATTCAGAGAATGGGCGCTTAAAACAGTAAGAGAAACAATAGACTTTATCAAAAAAGAAAGGCCGACAGAATCCACCATCACTCCTTACTGGAACAGGAAGTATTGACACCTTCGACACTCGACTGAACGAACCAGTCCAATAACTAGACGGGATAACAGGATTAACAGGATGAAGTGTAAAAAATCTATCCTGTCAATCCTGTTAATCCTGTCCATCGGCTGAATTTTAACTTTAAAACAATATTTAAAATTTGAGATTTATTCTTACCGCTTCTATCATGGCATCACCCCATGGTAGGGGATATACCTGACCCCAAAAAATAATATCAATGGATAGAACTGGATAGGATTGGGTGGGGATTAGGCATATCAACCAGTAATTGTCTTTTTAGTATATAAATATTTCGGATACCCTAATTAATTGATTAGGTATACCGAAAATATTTATGTAGCAAAAATACAATCTCCAGGCAGGAGTAACTGCCAGGGAAGACTGGCCCGATTTATATAAAATCGCAGTTCCAGAGGCTGTCTCAACAATAAAATCTCTGTTGACTATCCAGATGCAACATCAAGCACCATCATTATTGCAAAACCTACCATAGCGCCCATGGTTGCCAGATCCGCATTACCATTGTGCTGGGATTCAGGGATCACTTCCTCAACAACAACAAAGATCATGGCTCCTGCTGCAAAGCCCAGGGCATAGGGCAGAACAGGTTTTGCAATATTAACGGCGATAACACCAAGAACAGCAGCTATAGGCTCAACAATTGCGGATAACTGTCCATACCAGAAGCTCTTCAAACGGGACATTCCATCTCGTTTAAGAGGCATTGAAACCGCAAGTCCTTCAGGAAAGTTCTGTATCCCGATGCCGACAGCAAGAGCTATAGCTGCAGGTAAAGTGGCAGAAGGAAAACCAGTGGCAACTGCTCCAAAAGCAACCCCTATCGCAAGACCTTCGGGTATGTTATGCAGCGTTATGGCGAGAATTAGCAGAGTACTGCGCTTCCATGTGGTCTTGATGCCTTCAGCCTTTTCTATTGGAGAGCCAAAATGGAGATGCGGAAGTACTTTATCAATACCACCCAAGAAAATACCGCCGACGAGAAAACCTACAACAGCAGGAAACCAGGCGGGAATATCTTTGCCTTCTGACATCTCAATAGCTGGAGCAAGCAGGGAGAAGAAGCTTGCAGATATCATAACTCCGCCTGCAAAACCAAGCATTCCATCAAGCGCCCTCTTGCTTATATCCTTAGACATGAACACAACAGATGCGCCAAGTGCAGTCATGCCCCAGGTAAATACTGTACCAAGTAGAGCCTGTGTAACAGGCTCAAGGTTTTGAAAAAAATCAATCATATTTTTAGAGCTACCAGAAAAATAATCGATAACCTCCATGCTTTAGCCGCAGGGAGGTTCAGCATTGTCAACAAGTTATTCAATATGCCTGAATCTTTGGGTGTATGGTCCTTCCCCTGGCACCCGTCTCCTGAAATGACCGGATGGTCCCTCACCCAGCAGCTCCTCAAACCAGGACTCGTGCTCTACCTCCTCATGCAGGATAGCTAGCGAGATGTCATATGTTCTGGGGTCTTTACCCTGTGTGTAATTACAGATATCGGTATAGATCCGGACAGCGCATCTTTCAGCTCCTACAAGAACTTTGAGTATTGCTTTGATATCAGTTACATCTTCTGGCAGATATGCTGCTGCACATGCTGCATCATCATGCAATTCTTTTAGGTCTCTGTAAAGCTCTCCCCCAAGCTCATAGATTCTTGGAACAAGCGTCTCAAAGTGGAGACGGTCTTCCAGGCGTGCATCCTCAGCAATCTCCTTGAAAGCTTCTCCTTCGGGACCGGTAAGGTGCATCCTTAGAAGCGTGTAATAGTAGTAAGTGGTGAGTTCAGCAGCCGCTGCCTTCTTTAATTTGTCGATCAGGACATTTATGTCGATTCCTGCCTTCTGTATTAATTCTCTGTTTACTTTAGCCATTCTATCACTCCCCAATTACTTGTTTTTTAAATATTCTATTTAATTCTTTGCTTGCTAGGCTCTGGTGAATCTTCGGTGGACTGATTAAAAAATGGATGGGAACTCACTGCTCAGAGCATAGATACTAAAGTATCCCCGATACAGGTAGTAATATCGAGACAACCTGTATACTACACAGAGGGGAGTTCTGACATTACAGCATCAATTATGGCTGGGAATACATTATTTAATTCATTGGATAATCCAATACCATATTCAAGCGTCTGTGGTTCAATCCCTATTACGACAATCTCTATTGGAAGTTTATAAATTCCTTTACCAACTTTGAGAGCATCGATAAAGTTGATATCATGCATGCTCAGGTTTAAAGACTCATCTAAAGTATCATTGGCAAGATTCAACTTAAACCTGTAAATACTTCCCGGAATCCCATTTTTACTATATTAATACTTAACATAGTGTCAAATGACCATACTTTTATTTTTTAATATAGATCTTTGATGCCACTTCTTTTCCTATGGCATGTCGTGAACCTGAGACTCGCACGATTAACGTGCTGCCAAGTGGTGCTATTTCCTCAAGCCTGACGATAGCACCTGGAATAAGCCCAAGAGATGAAAAGTACTGAAGCATTTTCGGGTCTTCTTCAAACACGCTGATTATAACCCCTCTCTCAGAAGCTTTTAACTCTGATAGGGGTCTAGTCTTTTCCTGTACAATGGCACCATTCTTATCCGGTATAGGATGTCCGTGCGGACAGGTAATGGGGTTTCCAAGGCGCTCTGCGATGCGGTCTTCCATACGCGGGCTTATCGCGTGCTCAAGCCTGCATGCCTCCTCATGCACCTCATCCCATTTATAACCCAGAATATCTGTAAGCAGCCTCTCAGAGAGGCGGTGCCTGCGGATAACTTTTTTAGCTACCGAATTACCTTTCTCTGTCAGGCATATACCTTTCTCTGTGTGGCTGACCAGACCTTTATTTATGAGCTTTTTTACCATATCAGAAGCAGATGGCAAAGAGAGCTTCAGATGCTCGGCCAGGCGGGATATATTTACAGGGTGCTGGAGCTGCTGGAGTTTAAAAATAGACTCAAGATATTCCTCAACCCTGGGAGTATCTGCTTCCATCTGAATAAAAACAAAAAGATTCTGGATGTCAGATATGCATCCAGAAAAAGCCTGTAATTATCAACCCGCTGATTATGGTCACCGTTAATACTGCTGCAAGCGCCTTCCTGAGATCCAGCCTCTCTACTATATTCGTGTTGGAGAGTACAAATCCAAGTGCAATGAACATGATCAGAACCGCAACTCCATGGGTTGTCCAGTGGTGGCCTGTGGCGGCTTTCATCCACTCCTTCAGTGCATAATTTGATTCCTTTGCAATAACTAGCAGAGCATTGAACAGGCTCATTGCTATAAGCGATAGAGTGAATCCTCTGGCATACTTCTCGATTGATTTGCTTACCATTCCCATCACCCTGCAAGGAGTCCCATCTTTACTCCCATGGCTATCACAGCCCCGAACCCTTCCATGCCAAGTCCGATGAACACGATCAGCCCTGAGACTGTCAGCACCAGATTCCTTGCACTTCTATCAGCGTGTAAGCTGTTGCCGTACACTGCAATCGGCAGGAACGTACCGAGCAGGAGCAACGAGAAGAATATATGCTCCTTTACCTCCATAATAAACGAGTGTGCCCATGGCCAGGGGCCAGATTTTATTATAGCTTTATCAGCTCCGTAATATTCCACATACCAGTATCCTCCAAGCAAGTATGATAGCCATATTAACATAGCTGTTGCTATACTTGCATATTTTATCCTTTTCATATTGCTCTCACTGACATGTAAGACCTCTGCGAATACCCAGATACCTCCAAGTACTCCCAGCACGCCGAACACCACATGGGACATTAATATCCCTTCTGCAACCATTTTTATGTACCTCCTTCTATGTTTAATTATAAACCTATAATCCATTCTTGATATTTAATTATTTCGGATATCCTAATTTACAAGCTGTAGATATCCGAAATTAATTATTTGGATTACCTAAATATAGTACATGGCATGCCTATTATATAACCTGCGGCCAGTATTAGGAAAAAATTAAATATGTATAGCGCATTAAAATTATGGGAAGTAAGAGATAGATAAACTCATCTGATCGTACCCCACTTGTTGTTTACGGATTCAGAAAATAGAGAGGTTCGTGCTATGGACGATGAAAAAGAAAAGTATGAAAAAGAATCAGAGGAAGAACACTGGAAGCACCATGAGAATAAAAAGTATGATGGAGAGCATATTGCCCTTATAAGAAGAGATTACTTTATGAGCAGACGCACTATGTGGCTTATTGCAGGCGGTGCACTGGGTGCCCTCGCAGTGATCGGTATTGTCAGAGCATTAAAAAAGAAAAGATCCGCAGCAGTTGGCATAGTAAAAGAGGGCTATGCCTTTAAGGAATGGGTCGCTTCAAATATCGAAAGGGCAAAAGAGGATATGGAGGATATTGCTGCAGAGGCAAAGCATGAATATTACAAAGAGCTTGAGGCAGCAGCCGGATCTGTAAGAAGGGAGAGGGAGCTACTTCAGAAAATAGAAGAAAAAATAGAAGAGAGGATGGCAAGACATAAGGCTGAAAATGGGGGGGAATAAAATGGAAAAGATGGATATGGCCAGAAGGTATCTTGACGATGCGCTGAAAATAGCAGCAGGCGCAGGGCTTGTAATTAGTGCTGCATATATTATCTCAAGGATAAAGGAAAAACAGGAGACAGAGGCCCGTCTTTCAAGGATGGAAAGGATACTGGAGAAGCTTTCAGAGGAAAAAAGTAAAGAATAATGGATTATACAATAATCCACGAATTACCCGGCAGGATAAGGATAGAGCTTACCTCTCCAGGTATGCCTGTACCTGATAGCTACAATATAGAAGGGCAGTTCTCTGATATAGAAGGGATCAAGGGTGTATCTTTCAACTGCCTAACAAAGAGACTTTTAATCCATTACAATGGCTCTCAGGCTAGAGGTACCATTTTAAAGGCAATAGAGAATATACCTTTAAACCCGACCAGGAGGAACAACCCGAAGAGCAGTAACCTTCAACAAAAAAAGAAGGCTGTAATGATAGGAGGGATGCTTCTGGCGGCAGGATCATTTATGCCCATCGCCCTAAGACCTCTTATCACCATTTATGGTGCAGTGCCCATCTTAAAAAAAGGCATCATATCTTTTTTTAACAGGCGCCTTAATGTAGATGCTCTTGATTCTACGGCCATAGGCGTTGCGATAGGTCGGGGAGATTATCTGACAGCCAGTATAATCACGTTCCTGCTTAAGTTCGGAGACTATCTTGAGGAATGGACACGCCAGAGATCAAGGGAAAGCATTGCAAAACTGGTTTACATACCCTCTGAATGGGCATGGGTAAAGAGGAACGGTAAAGAGACGATGGTAAACATAAAAGATATAGAAGTGGGTGATCTTGTAGTGGTAAGGATGGGTAGCAGCATACCTGTAGATGGGATAACAGTAGAAGGAGAGGCTATGGTCAATCAATCATCCATGACAGGTGAGCCAATGCCTGTGCCTAAAAGGGCTGGAGTAATGGTCTATGCTGGTACGGCACTGGAAGAGGGTCTTTTGATCATAAGGACTACACATGTAGGTTATGAAACAAGGGTCTCTAAAATAATCAAAGTAATTGAAGAATCAGAAGGTAAAAAGGCAGATATCCAGAGCCATGCTGAAAGACTTGCTGATAGTATTGTGCCCTATACTTTCTTATTGAGTGGACTGACATACCTATTTACATATAACCACTTGAAGGCTTCATCTGTACTTCTGGTGGATTACTCATGTGCCATCAAGCTATCAACTCCGCTGGCAATCATGTCTGCAATGATCGCCTCCTCACGTCGGGGAGTCCTCATAAAAGGCGGCAGGTTTATAGAAAAACTGGCACAGACTGATGTCTTTGTGCTCGATAAGACAGGAACCCTCACAGAGGCAAGGCCAGAAGTCGTGGATATTATCCCCTTTAATCGTTTTAGCAGGGATTGTATCTTGAAAAACGCAGCCTGTGTTGAGGAGCATTTTCCCCATCCAGTAGCTACAGCCGTGGTTAAGAGAGCAGAAGAAGAAGGGCTTACGCATAGGGAAGAACATGCAGATGTGGAATATGTACTTGCCCACGGAATCTCATCGAAAATTAATGGAAAAAGGATACTGGTGGGGAGCAGGCATTTCATACATGAGGACAACAGGATTGATGTGGGATATGCAGATTCTTTGATAAAAGACTTTACTGATAAAGGGTATTCAATACTTTATGTGGCTATCGAAAATATACTTGGAGGCATTGTAGTGATAGAAGACCCTTTAAGAAAGGATTCTTTGAAGTTTATCAATATGCTCAGGGATTCAGGGATAAGGCGGATCATTATGCTCACTGGTGACAATGATGCCACTGCAAGAAGTGTGGCTGAGAGACTTGGCATAGAAGAGTACCATGGACAGGTCTTCCCTGAGAAAAAAACAGAAATAATCAAACGCCTCAAGAATGAAGGGCATGTTGTTGCTATGGTGGGGGATGGTATAAATGACTCCCCTGCTATCTCCTATGCTGATGTTGGCATATCTATGAAGCATGGTGCAGATATTGCAAAGGAAGTATGTGATATCCTGCTTTTAGACGGAAGGCTTGAGGGGATTATCGAGGCAAGGAAGATAGCACAGGACGCCATGCCCCGCATCAAACATAACTTCAGCTATATCGTGGGAGTAAATACTGTCCTTATAGGTTTTGGCATTTTAGGGATAATATCACCTGCTATCTCAGCATTAACGCATAACGGTACAACAGTCCTTGTATCTCTCAATTCACTGCGCCCTTACAGACCCATATCAAATAATATTTAGGCTAACCTAAATTATAAATTAGATTAACCGAAATACTTATATGCCAAGAATACAACAACTGTTCAGTATGTATAAACTAACTGAGAATCCGGAGGATGGATGGCACCATTAAGTGTAATCCCGGGACGTATACGATTAGAAAGCCACGAATTAATTGGCAAAAGGCACGGCTGCATGAGTCTTACAAATAAGATCAATTCAGTCAAAGGAATTATAAAAACAGATATCAATCCGCGTACGGGCAGGATATTAATAATATTCGATGACTCTCAGATCATCGCTGCTGATCTGATTACAAAGGTTAAAGAATTTCTAAATGCCATGGCAGTTGAGCCGTTTGCAGGCAATATGCTCTCGGAGATACAGGATACGAATAGAAATAACAAAGTGATAAGCAATGCCTTTATTCACGCAGCCATTGATATTGCAGGACATGCCCTGCTGCCAAAGCCACTGAGATTTCTATTCCCCCTTGCCGTAAATTCATTGATAAAAAGTCTTTAAAGGAACTGATATTACTTTTTATTTCTCGTACAGTATCTTTTTCAATACTATTAGCTGAAATCTAAGGTATCGATAGAACTCAGGGTCGCGCTGTAATATCTCTATAAATTCCCTCAAATCGCCCTCGTTTAGATCAAAAACCCAATCAGGAATATTCTCAGCCAGAGCGGCCTTTATCTTTTTCTCTCCAATGCCAAGTGGAAGTTGCTCTTCAATGTTCCGAAAGAGCATACGCATCAGGTTTGGGTGCTGCTGAACTATCCTCTCAGCTCTAAGTCTCAGTTGCGGATTCATACTCTATCCTATTTTTTAGTCATCTCCCTGGCTGAAGGCAGGATTTTAGATAGATATTCCTCAAATTTCTCTTCCCCATCCTCTTCTATTCCGCTGACTCTTGCGCGGAATATATCTCTGATCGTCTCTATGGCTTCTTTAGCAAGCTTTTTACCTGTATCACTTTCAAGCAATCTTGCAAAAGCGTCCCAGCCGCCGCTATTATCACCTCTCTTGAATCTCTCTTCAATAAGCTGCATATCTTTTTTATGAAGGTCTTCCTTGAGTTCTTCGATTCTTCTTTTGAGTTCATCCACAGGCTCTTCGGGCTCTTTATCCTCTCCCTCGAACTCATAATAGCCTATCTTTATTTTACCCGGAGATAGAGGCTTTACATAGTACCTCCCTCCCCCATATTCCATAAGCCAGGAGGAGGCTATCTCAAGGTCAGGGAACTCTTCATAAACTCCTATTGTCCTGATACTCGCTTTCTTCTTACTTGTTTTGGTGACATACCATCTCTGTCCCGGGAGTGTTTCAAGCCAGGCAACCAATTCTGATATTGTACTGGCCTTACAATCCTTGAGCTTATGCTGGAAGGTGAAGGCTTTTACATCCGGGATGAACGATGTGAAGCCTGCGGGCATCTCACCTGCCCCGCTTTTTGTAGATTTTTCCTTGAAAAGGGCTGATAAACTCTCGAACATGCGTTATACCATATTACAAAGTGGATTTAGTTCACTTAATGTGGTTATCCCTATAAAAAGTATTAGATTGCAGGGCACCCAGCATCGAGGCAGGTGCCCGTGAGGCCAGCATTGTAAGATATTTAATTCTTGAACAGTTCAGCCTTTTCTCCAGCATCAACAGTTTTTATCACAATTTCATTACCTTCAATACTGAATGGAATAGGTATGGGATTGCATCCTCCTCCCAGATCCAAACTATCGCGATTAATAGGTGCTTCACACCGCTTGCATATTAACTCATCACCTTCCTGCACGTAGCCTGCTGCGCCGCACAGGGCGCAGGCATCATAAGCTACAGCAACGCTTCCATCGCTTTTTGTCATTGCAAGAATCCTGACATCAGCCCTGCCATCGCTGCCGTGCATGGGACAGTCTGCAGGATGGTTCTGTGCATCACAGATGTATTTATGAAGATCGCCATCAGCAGCGCTCGCCACCGGGATCCTGACCTCTCCTTCTGTTACGCTTACTTTCTCAGGCTTTGGATCCACACCCTGCGGCAGTGCCGATATCTGGGCGCTCACAAAAGCAAGTATTAAAAATGCGGCTACTATGCCTATTGTGATTTTCCTGTTTCTCTCTTTACGAACAGCTCCAAGAGCTTTTCTTTTTTCAATGCCTTCAATACCCTCAGTTTGTATCTGCTTCCACGGCACCATTATGAATAATAGCACAAGGAAACCAAGCATGATGCCTGTGAACACAATGGATGCCGACTCCTTCACCAGCGGACCTATTATACTCATCCCGGTCTGGTCCAGGTTTATAATTCCCACTTCTGACCACTCGTGTATGCCGCCCACGATCAATTGAAAGATTATTATGGCGAGCATAACGCCTGTTATCTTGAAGAATCTACCAAGATTCATCCTCAGGCTGCCTTTAATGAAAAGGAAGCCGAAAAGAACTGCCAGCGCCAGACCTGTGGCTCCTTCAAGCACAGTAGCTACGCTGGCTTCTTTTGCCGTTGCAGACAGGAATAATACTATCTCTGCGCCTTCCCTATATATCATGAAGAAGGTAAGCGCCAGAACACCCAGTGCCTGCCATTTATCGAAGGCACTTTCGACACCCTGCTCGATATCCTGTTTCAGGTGCTTTGAAGTACGGTGCATCCATATCAACATTGTACCTAAGAAAAATGCTGCTATGAAAAACATCAATCCCTCCATGAACTCGCTCCATTCTGCCAGGAGCATTTGAATTGCTATGGCTGTGGCAATGCTTCCTGCCACAGCCGCAATTATCCCGGCATAAACATATTTCTTCAGCGCCTGTTTATTGGTCTTGCCAAGGTATGCAAGTATAATACCAATCACAAGAGCAGCTTCTATTCCCTCCCTGAGGGTAATCGTTAGTGTCTCGAACATACTTTTCGCCTCTTATTAGGTTTACCTAAGGTCTTATAACACAATAGCATATATTAAATATTTCGGTTATCCGAATATTATAGTTCTATTAACCTTATTATAGCATTTTTGGCTAAGGTAAAGTTAGCAAAGGTTTACTACATGATAGAATTATTAAGCCAGAAAATGTCACTGTTTGATGCCAAGTTCTATGATTTTGATGTCCATCTGGTTTCCGAAAGCTCTGATTCAATCACCAGATTTGCATTACAGGCGAAAAGATACGGGTATTCAGGGATCGCCATCATCAACTCAAAGATAGATGAACTGGATATTGGCAATATACCCGAGGATTTTTCAATATATGGCGCAGTTGAGATACCATCCAAACCCTCAAGACTCAGGGATGAGATTAAAAAATACAAAGGGAAAAAAGATATATTGATCGTTAAAGGTGAGAACGAGGAGATCAACCGGGCGGCTGTGGAGACAGCAGGGCTTGATATCCTTCTGCAACCAGTGAAATTCAATCATATCCTTGCAAGAATGGCAGGTGATAACTCTATAGTCATTGGTTTTAACACAGGTTCTATTATCCGTATGAGAGGAGAAGCACGTATCAGGGAGTTGAGGATAATGAGAACAAACCTGAAGTATGCACGAAAGTATGATTTACAGATGATCCTGACGGGTAGTCCTTATTCTCATTACGACCTTCGTTCGCCAAGAGAGATGGCAGCACTTGCAAGCCTCTTTGGTATGACCGAAAAAGAGGCTGCCGACGCCATGAGTGCAGTTCCTCTTGGGATTCTGGGAAGAAAAAGCCCTGGATACATACAGGAGGGCATTGAGGTAGTATGAGTTCTCTTCCCACTTTACGAGAAAAAAAACGATACATCGCATTTGAGGTTACATCTGAGCAAACAATAACCAGGTCTGAGCTATCAAGGGAGATCATGGACTCGATATGCTCGCTCTTTGGCGATACAGGGGGCAGCGAGATCAATGCAGGGCTTCTATCCTACGATGGGAGATACGGGATTATTCGCTGCGCAAAAGAGAAAACTGTGGAAACAAGAGCAGCGCTTGCCTGCATAACTAAAATTAGAGGGATTAGAGTCTCAATTTTAGTGCTCGGGATATCAGGAACTATTAAAGGGGCAATGGAAAAGTTTATACAGAAGCTGCTCAATAAAGAGTCTCGACAAAGAGAAGAGAAGAAAGTAGAGAATTAACAAACATGAACAGCGTATTGGCGGAGTAAAATCAATCATATAAAAACGAAATTGATATATTCCCAGAAATCCTCTTAATGTGAGAATAAAAATTGTTAGAACACAAATATATAGGAATTACGTTTTTGAGATCCAGGAGATGATATAATGCAAATGGCACCACAGATGGGATATGACAGGGCGATAACAGTATTCAGCCCTGATGGAAGGTTGTTCCAGGTAGAGTATGCACGAGAGGCAGTAAAACGAGGAACAACAGCAGTAGGAGTGAAAGCAACAGATGGAGTGGCTCTATTAGTGGACAAGCGGGTTACAAGCAAACTCCTTGAAGCAGAATCTATAGAGAAGATATTTCAGATAGATGACCATATAGGGGCAGCAACATCGGGGTTAGTCGCTGATGCAAGGGCGCTGATCGACCGTGCCCGTGTTGAAGCCCAGATTAACAAGGTTACATATGATGAGCCAATAGGTGTCGAGGTACTGTCCAAGAAAATATGCGATTTTAAACAGACATATACACAATACGGCGGCGTAAGACCGTTCGGAACCGCGCTTCTTATAGCAGGGGTTGATGACAGCAGGGCGCGGCTGTTTGAGACCGACCCAAGTGGAGCATTACTTGAGTACAAAGCCACAGGTATAGGCTCCGGAAGGACAGAAACGATGGAAGTCTTCGAGAAGAAATATACTGATGATATTAAATTAGAAGATGCTATTATCCTCGGACTTGATGCCCTTCACAGCACCTCAGAGGGTGTATTCAATGCTTCAACCATCGAGATCGGGGTGATCGATCTCGCGACCAAAAAATTCAGAAAACTAGAAAATGATGAAGTCGAGAAATATGTTGATAGGGTTATAAAGATGCATGCCTCCGAAGCCAAGGGAAAAGGTAAGGAGAAGAAAAAAGAAGAGTGAACCGATATGGTCACCCTCGATGAGTCCATAATCGCACGACTTAAGACCCATGGCAAGACGTTTGAGGTCTTTGTAGATCCTGATGGAGCACTGGTTCTTAGAAGAGGCGACCCTGTAAAAGTTGAGAATATCCTGGCAGTTGAAGACGTGTTCTCTGATGCAAAGAGTGGGGATAGGCCAGCTGAACAGGATATCATCAATGCATTCGGAACTACAGATGCAATTAAGATTGCAGAAAAGATCATCCGTGAAGGTGATCTTCAACTTACTACAGAACAGAAAAAGAAAATACAGGAGGATAAGAGGAAACAGGTAATCACTGTTATTGCCCAGAATGCCATAAATCCTCAGACAAAAGCTCCGCATCCTCCTGCCAGAATAGAAGCAGCAATGAACGAGGCTGGCATTCATATCGATCCCATGAAGAGCGTGGATGATCTGGTTAATATCACAATGAAGGCAATAAGGCCGATTATCCCGATACGCTTTGAAGAGGTAAAGATCGCAATCAAGATTCCACCTGAATATTCCACAAAAGCATACGGTAGTGTTGTTAAGTTCGGGAACCTGATAAAGCAGGAGTGGCAGAACGATGGCTCATGGATAGGGGTTATTTCAATACCCGCAGGGATGCAGGATGAGCTGTACAGTCTATTAAATCAGCTCACAAAAGGCTCTGCAGAAACAAAGTTCTTAAAGTGATAAAATGGATAAAACATTAGTTATTCCAGGTGATTTTCTGTCCGATGATGCAAAGCTGGCAGATGAGGGCACGTATGTTGAGAACGGTAAGGTATTCTCATCCGTATTCGGTATAGTATCATTTAAAAACCGTATCAGGGTCGCTCCATTATCTGGTAAATATATACCAAAATCGGGCGATCTGATAGTAGGTGTTATAAAAGAGATCGCTTTTTCCAACTGGATCGTAGATATCAGGTCGCCTTATGATGGGCTGCTGCATATCTCAGAATTCCCTAAAAGGATCGAGAGCCAGGACATGCCCAGGTATCTCAATATCGGCGATTCGATGCTGACCCTTGTTAAGGATGTTGATGCGAATATGAAAGTGGAGCTGACCCTGAGTGATCAGAGGCTCAGGCCTATAAAAGAAGGACGTGTCATCGAGGTGACACCTTCTAAAGTTCCAAGATTTATAGGCCGGGGCGGTTCTATGATAGCAATGCTGAAAAACGAGACTGGCTGCAGTATCTTTATCGGGCAGAATGGCAGGATCTGGGTAACAGGCAAGGATAAAGGCATGGATTTAGCAATCAGGGCTATTCTCAAGATCGAAAGGGAGACACATATATCAGGCTTGACTGATAGAATAACCAGGTTCTTGAAGGAAGAGAAGGGCGAGAGAAAAAAAGAACCAGAGAGCGAAAAGACAGGGGAAGAAGAGCTGATAGAAGAGAGAAAAGAGCCTCAGCCAATAGAGGGGGAAAAAGCTGAGGAGAGAAAATCAGGAGGAATTCTTGACGAACTCCTTGGCAATGATTAATTGTTATCTTTTTATTAAAGCATAAAGATAAAGGAAGAGAAGAGGAATTTTATGAATAGACCGGAAAAATTGATTGAAGGTGACGTTCGCCTTGATGGCAGAAGACCTGATGAGTTAAGACCCATCAAAATCAAAGTGGGCGCTTTAAATAGGGCAGATGGCTCATGTTACCTTGAACTTGGTGGAAATAAGGTGATGGCCGCTGTTTATGGTCCGAGGGAAGTGCACCCACGGCACATGCAGAAATCAACCAGTGCAGTGGTGCGGTACAGATACAGTATGGCATCATTCTCTGTTGAGGAACGTAAACGCCCTGGACCTGATAGAAGAAGTATTGAGGTATCGAAGGTAAGTCGTGAGGCCCTGGAACCAGTGATATTCGAGGAATATTTTCCCCGCTCGGCTATCGATATTTTTGTAGAGGTACTTCAGGCTGATGCAGGTACCAGGACAGCAGGGATAAATGCAGCTTCCATAGCCCTGGCCGATGCAGGCATACCGATGAAAAGCCTTGTTTCATCCTGCGCTGTCGGTAAGATAGATGGTACGCTGGTTCTTGATCTAAATAAAGATGAGGATAACTATGGCCAGGCGGATCTGCCTGTTGCAATGACACCTGATGGGAATATTACGCTGCTGCAGATGGATGGTCATCTCACCAGGGATGAATTCAGGGAAGCCCTTGAGATGGCCAAGAGAGCGTGTACGACAATCTATGAGCTTCAGAGGGCTGCCCTTGTTGAGAAGTACTCCTCGCAGATGGAGGGTGATGTCATTGAGTGACGAGGTAATGACAGAACTCCGCAAGGATTATATCTATAATCTTATGGTTAAAGGAGAGCGAGAGGATGGACGGGCATTTGACCAGTACAGGGAAATAACAATCGACACAAATGTCATCGAAAGAGCAGAGGGATCCGCGCGCGTGCAACTGGGGGATACGCTTTTAGTTGTTGGTGTAAAAATCCAGCCCGGGGCACCGTTTCCTGATACGCCGGATCAGGGTGTGATCATTACCAACCTTGAACTTATCCCGCTGGCATCACCAGTATTTGAAGCAGGGCCTCCGAGGGAGGATGC
Organism: Candidatus Methanoperedens nitratireducens; assembly: GCA_020724545.1. Lineage (GTDB taxonomy): Archaea > Halobacteriota > Methanosarcinia > Methanosarcinales > Methanoperedenaceae > Methanoperedens > Methanoperedens nitroreducens_B. The sequence goes on along the minus strand of DYGR01000022.1, from coordinate 5,854 downwards.
TATTGAGCTTGCAAGGGTGGTTGACAGGGGTGTCCGTGAATCAGGAGCCATTGACCTCTCAAAGCTGTGTATAACACCGGGTGAAAAAGTATGGATGGTGTTCATAGATGTGCATGTTCTTGATGATGGTGGGAATATAATGGATGCCGCATCGCTTGGCGCTATAGCTTCACTGCTGACAGCTAAAGTACCTGCTAAGCGCTTTAACCTTGGTGAGGAGGATATGGATGTGCCGATGAGGGATGTGCCTGTATCCGTGACTGCAGTTGATATAGGCGGTACAATAATGCTTGATCCATCACTGGATGAAGAGAGTATAGCCGGGACCAAGTTGACTGTTACATCCAATCAGGAAGGAGCACTATCAGCCATGCAGAAAAGCGGTGTGCACCCGCTTACCACTGAACAGATATATTATATAGTGGATATTGCAATTGATAAGGCAAAAGAAATAAGAGAGAAATTCCTGGTGATATAATTATGGCAAAAACTAAGGCAAAAGGAAGAAAATCAAGATCTGCTGGCAGATTCGGTGTCAGGTACGGTACAAAGAGCAGAAAACTCGTGGCTGATATCGAGGAGAAGATGCATGCAGAATACACATGCTCAAGATGTGGAGCTAAAAGAGTTAAAAGAACTGCCACGGGTATATGGACATGCACCAAATGCGAAGCCACGTTCACAGGCGGCTCATATGTGCCTCAAACTCCGGCTCATCTGACGGTCATAAGAGCAGTACAGGTTGAGAGATCCAGAGTAAGCTGAGCACTAAATATATAAGGTCAGGTTATGGTATATAAATGTACACGATGCAAGCGGCCTGTTGAGATCGATTATCAATACAGCGGTATCCGCTGCCCTTATTGCGGTCACCGTATCCTTGTTAAGGAAAGACCGGTGCTTGTAAAACGTGTTAAAGCTGAATGATTATTACCACAGCACGTAAACCCTCTTCAAAGACCCGTACATTCTGCAGGCATTTGAGCAGGTTTACAGGCTGGGAATATATTAGCCGTGGAAAGAGCAGCCTGTCAGCATTTGCAGGTGAGCCTTTTTTATTGATAGGGGAATCTAAAGGGAACCCGTGGAGCTTTAATTTCTTTATAGACGGCAGATGCATTCTCTCTATCCAGGCTAATGTCTCTTTAAGTAAAGAGGCCAAACCCGGGCAGGAGCCGATCATTGAAGGAAATACTCCTTTAGCTCTTGCTCTTAGTAAAGCGACCGGACTCAGGATAGGAGGAAGCTCAGAGAGGGTGATCCGTGTTGATGATAGCATCGGATTTCTTGACAGGGACGTACCGTATATCGTATTAAAAGTACTGGAGAGAAGAGGCGAGGTAATTGTTTGATTTATTTAAGAAGGATAAGATAGAATCTCTGCAGGCAAGAATAACGCAGCTTGAAGAAGAGAACAAAAAACTTCTGCTCCAGCTTGAGAAAAAGAGTGAAAAAACAAAGAGAACAATAGCAACTAAACAGGAAGTTGACCGTGAATTAAATGAGGCAAGGCAGAGAATCTCTTCGCTTAAGAACGAGGTACACAGACTTAAAGAAGAATCATCTGGTGAATTGAATTTCCATTTTTCTGAGAATTTATCCAGGAATAAACTTGAGAATGTTCTTTTTTTACTTGAATCGTTACAATCGCAAACTTCCACTCTGATAACTATTTATCTTGCAAGGGATGATATTCTTAAGAATATTCTATCTGATATAGAGGACCAGATCGAAAGCTCTGCGCTCTATCTTATCGAGAAAATAGAATCACAAACCGGCAAGGTTATTTTTTATGATACAAGCGGGATTGTAAAATTAGTGATCATCCCGGTTTTTCCTGTATCGCACTCAGAATACTCACTTGATCGGCGCTTTAATATAGAACCATTAAAAAACAGCCTCATAAGCGATAAAGTACTGGTGATCAATGCCCATGCAGGTGAAACATTTATCGGGATACTGGAGCAGAACACTTTTGTGGAACATGATATAATACGAAGCAGTGTGATGGGGAAACACTCAAAAGGGGGCTGGAGCCAGAAGCGCTTCCAGAGCCTGGTCGAGGAGGATATCAGGCACCATGCAGATAAGGTAAGGGCAGCGCTTGGCACGATAATTGAGAAGCATAAGGATATACAGTATGTTATTGCAGGCGGGGAGGGCAAATTAATAAGAATGACCCTGAAAGGGTACGATTATCCTTTGATAATAAATAATCAACTAATGGATTACCAGCCTGAAAAACTGCTAAAAGAGATCATGTCAGTGAGGATGTATGGGTTATAACTGATCAGAGCATGCTGTTCAATCCGGGAGATACGCAGTAATCACATTTAGTTCAGTCAGAGGAGAATTTTAGCCGAAGATTAGACACAACCCAAAAATTAAAAATTATGACTATGACACCCCGTTTTCGCAAGTTCGTGCTCACCGCGCATATCACTTTTTCGGTTGGCTGGCTCGGTGCGGTCGCTGGATTCTTAGCTCTCGTCATAGCTGGTTTGACCAGTCAGGACGCTCAGATGGTTAGTGCCGCCTATCTCGCGATGGGGTTGATCGGCTGGTTCGTAATCGTTCCATTCAGCATTGGTGCTCTGCTAACTGGTCTTGTCCAGTCACTGGGCACCGAGTGGGGCTTGTTTCGGCACTATTGGATCCTGGTAAAATTCCTGTTGACCATCGGTGCCACCATCGTCTTGCTGCTACACATGCAGCCAATTAGCTACATAGCAGGGGTAGCGTCAGAGACGCCACTCTCAAATACCGAACTCCGAGGGTTGCGTATCCAACTCGTGGCTGATGCCGGTGCCGCCTTGCTGGTCTTGCTCGCGGCCACAACGATATCGGTGTATAAGCCGTGGGGCAGAATCCGGTACGGGCTGCGTAAGGAGTACGAGCAGCATAAAGGGATGCCAGACCGCGGATCGACCACCAAGAAATCCTGGGGGCTGTACATGATGCTTGGGCTTATCATCCTGGTCTTGCTGTTTGTCATTTTGCACCTCATTGGCGGTGGTCTAGGTGGCCATTGAGCATAGCCACCGAACTCTAAGTAACAATTTGACATCAAAATATAAAAACATGAACGCTGTTCGCTAACCCTGCGCTTGCTTCTCAACCTTGCCCTTCGGGTCAGATAACATGCTCATATCCGGCTGCGGCGCTGCACGCCTTATGCACAAATCCCCGGGACTTCACATATGAGCGTGACCGTTAGTTTCAATTAAAGTGAACTCTGATACCCCGACCACCCGCCCATAAATTGCTACGCAACTTCTTTTAATGGCATACGTTAAGTGAAATCGCTTCTGTCTGGCTATAAATCAAAATGCTTTTATAGAACATTTGAAATATATCCTGCATGGCAGAATTATTGTTCTTCATTTCAGCTTTCATAGCAGAAGTGATTGGAACTATTGTGGGATTTGGTTCTTCCACTATATTTTTACCTCTTGCTTTATTTTTTGTGGACTTCAAAACAGCATTGACTCTTGTTGCCTTTTTCCACATATTTGGTAATCTTGGCAGAATAACGTTTTTCAGGCATGGGCTGGACAAAAAGTTAATTTTAATTTTTGGTATACCCAGCGTAATCTTAACTGTGATTGGCGCTCTGTTAGTGAACTATACTCCCCATGATGTGTTAAAATTAGTTTTGGGTGTCTTTTTGCTTGTCTTCTCAATTACATCGATTGTGAAACCATGGTTTAAATTCAAACCTTCGAATAAAAATGCGATTATTGGAGGAGGTTTATCTGGATTCCTGGCAGGTTTAATTGGCACTGGCGGAGCTTTAAGAGGCGCTTTCCTTTCAGCCTTCAACTCAAAGAAAACCGTTTACATTGCAACTGCTGAAATGCCTGGTCTTGAAAAACAGGATATAAAGATCAATCTTACCGAGGACAGGCTTGAGATCTCGGCAGAGACAAAGCATGAAGAAAAAAAGGAAGAGAAGGGCTATGTGTACAGAGAAAGGAGGGCAGCAGGTTATTACCGCGCAATCTCCCTGCCGTCGCCTGTGGATACTGACATCACTTCCATTCCCAGAGCTTATCATGCGTGTTCCCGTTCTCATCTTCTTCGTACTCAAAGACTATCACAACGCCATGAGCCTCTCCATAGAGCATGCCTCCTTCTCATTTCTCCTAGCATATAATTCACCTCCACTCAACTATAGTAAACTGCAAAACTTTCCATAAAATATACAGGACGGCAGATATTTCTATGGGGTGCAGAATACCATAATTTGGTATCTGTAATAGTGATATTTATACCTTACCATCAAAAGATATAACGAAAGCTGTAACCGGTCAGGTTTTTTAAGCATGGCAACGGATACCCAGACTTTGCCACCATGTAGTTCTACAATACGATTCACAATAGCCACCTTTAGATTGGTTACTGCCTGATCAAAGACATTTTCGCAATCCTCTGGCTCAAATGGTTTACCCCGTGTGCCTACCCGTGAGTACATCAACAGATCTTCGATCATCCTCTGCATCCGCACAGCCCCATCCACTATATAGTAAATGAATTCATCAGCATCCTTATCGAGTCTGCCTTTGTAGCTCTTTTTCTTCTAATGCTTTCTTCAGTTGTGGATTATGCTTATTGTTGATATGTTTTTCATGCTTATATTACCTCCCTGATATCTAAAGTTGCGTAGTATTCATAAGCTGCTTTACGTTTTTTTATTGCATTGCGAGCATCATCTAAAGTGTCGAAGATCTCATCTTTTGGGCAAACAATTTTATCTAAAGTATCCTTCAGTTGCAATAAAATTAGCCCGTCGTCTCTTTCTTTTACCAATGTGGCGCGGTAAATCGTGATAACACCGGGATTTATCATAAAGATATATTTATATTGAGTCATTTTCCCTAACTGCTATGTTTTCATTGGCCAAGTACTTATGAAAATATTCCTTCAAATAATATCATCTCAGCACAGTTGACATGGATGCACTTGCGCGTGCGCTATCCCGAAGTCCTTTTTCCGTAAATCCTCCGCCATCTTCAAGAAGCGCGATCCTTGCTTTTACGCTCGGGTCATGCATGTTAAAGCCCAGAATTATAACACCCTCAATTTTTGACTTTGTGAGCGCGGCTATTTCCTCGCTATCGATCATCATGTTAATTGCGTTATACATGGTCCGAGAGGCATAATTATTCTTGGAGGCATGCTCAAGACCTGCAAGTCTGGCTTTCTTGTCTGCGGAGTCAATAATGATCGGCGCTTTTGTATTATCTGCCATGAAATCCAGTCCTTTTTTCATGAGTTCAGGCGTTAAACCCACGACCTGGAACATGAAAGGAAGTTTGTGCTTCTCACCCACTTCTTCAACTTCTCTTATCAGCGCCAGAGCTTTTGATTCGTCGAACTTATTGTTCTTTGCATCCACGATCTTATGCCCGTCGTAGAATATAGTGGGTATCAACACTGTTGGGTTCTCGCCAACCTGACCTCCGATTTTTATGCTTCCTATTTCGATTACTTTTTGCTCTCTTGCGAATTTGAACATGCGCTTCTTTACCGCACCCCTCTAAATCAGCTTTACGGAAATCTTGGGGCAGGGGGTTACTTTGACAGAACGTCGGGGTCAAGGGGTGAGCGCAAGCTCCCGATTTTAATCGTGGAGTAACCTGAGATTCAGACTTTAATAGGCTACAAAACCTCGATTTTATAAAAAAATCATTATCTATCCCGATCAAAGCGACCGATAACTATTTATACTTTGTAGCCAATATATAGGCTACATGGCAAAATCGAGAATAAAACGTGGGAATCGAACATATGTCTATGAACGCAAGAATTACCGTGATAAAGATGGTAAAGTAAAACATGAAAAACCCGTATA
>DYGR01000080.1 GCA_020724545.1 Candidatus Methanoperedens nitratireducens | reverse complement strand
CTGATCGTCTCTATTTTAGAAAAATATGGCTGTCGGCGCTGGATCTGATCGCAGAAGCCGTGCAGCCATGAAGCGCAAGATAAACACCGAACTAAAACGAACTGAACGAACTCTTTTATCAGTGATTTCCAGTTCAAGCTAGTTTTCGATTCAAATCGAATCGTATCTTTTTTCTGCGCCCGGCTCCGCCCAGACCCGGGGAAGTGCCGCTCTCTATCTCCAGCGCCGCTGCGCTATCACGATGACCGCCTGCTGAATCTGCGCCTCTTAAACATACCCTCCAGTGCCTCCTTCCTGTACCAGATGATCAGGCCGATCAATGTAATCAATGAAATAAAGTATCCTGCCAGGTAAGTATCAAACCGCCTGTAGTAGATCGTTCCCACCCCGCTAGGATATACAGCATAGAACCCGTTTGCAACCGAAGGCTTTCCATCAAGCTCCCAGTACTCAGAATCTAAATTCGGGGGTACGAATACTATGTAGCCGGTATCTGCTTCTACGTGGAATTTCACAGGCGAGGATTGAGTATAGTCAACTGGCGCCAGGGCAGAGATGAAATCCGGCTGCTTCTGGGGATCCGAGGGAGGTGAGGGGGAGAGGTAGAAGCGGGAGACAGGATGGCTGTTTTTGAAGATATAGAAGTTCTCGGTCTCTTTTATTAGCTCCAGGTCGGTCTGGTTGAAGAGGAAGAAGTATTCTTTATAATCCACTTCTTTTGTTAGAAGCACGTATTTAACGTTTAGAGGGATCATAAGCTCGCCGAAGTTGTCCATTTTATCTCTGTTCCCTAGCAGAAACTCAATGTATTTGGAAACCGGACTTGTAGAGGAACTGTATATACTGCCGACCTCCATGTTATCCCCCTGTACCACAGGCTTATCGAAAAAAATATACGCAGGGTTAGCAATCCTTTTTTGAGTGTTGGGAATCCACTTAAAGTCCATGTAGAGATGCCATGGTAGGAACAATATGTTAAAGTCCTGCTTATCCTGAATCAAGAGATTATTCACTTCATACCAGTCATTTGGATAGTCAGTGGGTCTGAGCTGTCCCCAGAGACCATTGAACATGGTAAAGGAATAAATGATAGGAGTTAAAAGCGCAAGTGAGATTATTATCCATGCACCAATTTTTTTATAATTATTGAAGCCTAGTGCTTGGCTTTTGTCTCTGGCAATCTTTTCGAACTCCGATACTCCTAAACCTCCCAGGTAAGCATATACTAATACTAAAAGCGCCACAAATTTTTGTGGCTCCCGGAATCCCCTGAAGAAGAAAACATTATTGAAAAGGAACTCAAATACGCTTACAAAAGGTCCTGAAATACCAGCGGCGAGAAGAACGGAGAGGATAGCTACAACACCAAATGCTTTGATATAAATCCCATACTTCTCATCTCTGTAGTTTGAAATAAAACCATGAACCGCTAAGAATAGTATGAAGAAAAAGAAAAGATACCAGTAGGGCAGCATATCTTTTGCATATATGTAGCCGCCCCGCCAGAAGCCGTACATACCTGCTACTGTGAAAAGGGTATTAAAGCTGAGGTCTTGCTTTGTTGTAAAAGCATAAAGATCAGAACTTGTAATTTCACTGAGGGGGGTTGAACGTCCAATAAAACTGGGAACAAGCCAGTATGAATTAAGAATAAGCAAAATAAGACCGAGTAGAACGGCTGATTTTAATAAGCCCAAAACCTTATCACGATTTTTTCTGGATTCCAATATCGCTATTATCAAAAAAGTACCGAAAACGATCAATAAAAGAAATGGAGTATGGGTTTCAACAGCGAATACCAGAGTCAAAAGAAGGGCGGTATATATTATCCTTTTAGTGAGAGGGGCCTCAAAAAAACCAAAGAAGCTTTTAACAACAAAAGGAGTAATAGCATAGGCCAGAAGGAGCAGCCAATGGCCAGCTAAAAACCTGACATATAAGAAAGGGTTCAACATATACAAAAATCCAGCAAAATACCGCCCTATCCCCCACTTCTCAGGACATAGCTTATATGCAGAAACACCGGATATAAAAAAAATAAGGACAAAAGACAATTTCTGGATAAACTCTGCTGAGAATAAAATATCAAGAGAACCGAGAAGAGTAATTAAAGGTGCAACAGAGAAAGAGTTACTTAACCCATAAAATAGGTTAAAACTAGAAACACGAAAAGCACCATCGGCAAATACCATATCCAAAGTCAGAATGTAACCCGGAGAAAAAAAATTAGAGACCAAGAGCAAACTAAAAATCAAGAACACGAAATAGCAAAGAGAACACTTATAAAAGGGGTCTCTTTTCAATTTCCAAATATGATCCATCCAATGCGCCATATATTAAAACTGCTTTAAGTAATTATATGATTATATGATTAACCTGATGCCAGCACAGTGAGGTCTTATCTCCTAAAATATAGGTTTAAACTTTTGGTGCACATGTTTATTCTCTCTACCATTTTTCCCTTATCAAAGTATAAGCCAGACATAACCGTATTTAGGTCCTCGTTATTTAGCAGCCCGAAAATAAATAGAATCAATATATATAGAGTAGCACTTAATATAAGATCAAAAAGTGTAAAAAATCTTGTCCCGTGGGGAAATATAAATAGAAAGAATCCAAAAGAGATAAAGGCCAAAAAAGTTTTTGTGACCTTTATATAATCCAGCTTAAGAAATCCATATTTCCGATACATTCCTGCTAATCCAAGCAAGCCAGCAGCGCAGGCGATTGTAGTTGAGGCAGCAGCGCCCAGAATGCCATATCTGGGAACTAAAAATACCAGTGCGATTATATCAACCAGTATGGAGATCATAAGTATAACCGCCGGCACCCTGGGGCGGTGCATGGCCTGAAAGATGCCTACCAGCGCGGTTATAACCGCAAAGAAACCCATACCCAGTGCCAGAACACCGAGGGCATTTGCTGCAGCCGCATATGAAGGTGGGAAAATCAACGCAAGCATAGAGGAAGGTATTACGAACAGTGCTATACTGATAGGGCATATGATCAAAACCGTGTACTTCAGGGTCCTGTTTGAATAATTATTATTTGAGGATGAATATCTGGAAATATATGGAAACATAGCGCCCATCAGTGCGCCGGCTGCAAAAACCGGAAGCTGGGCCAGTATGAGCGCGCTGCGGTAATAGCCTGTAAGGGTGTCTGAAAGTGTATTTTCGCTGAGGAATTTCACCCCCAGTATATCAAGATTCATGAGTAAAGTCATGGAAAAAGTACCGAAGAACATTGGAAGTGCAAATGAATAAATACTCGTGTCTGCCCAGCCGCTCGTCTTCCAGTACTTGAAATCCGCAGTAAAGATTACTGCCAGCAACAGCCCCGCGATTGCTCCGGCGATTAAGCCGAAAAATGCTCCCATAGCGCCAAGACCAAGTAAAACAAGGAACACAGCAGAAATAAGCTTGGTGGCTGTTGTTGCTATGTTTATTAACCCAAACTTCTTAAATCTGAACATACCCTGCAGGATGCTGGCATACACCCCTCCTATCGAGGAAAAAACCAGTGCAAGTATTATGAATATAATGAACGGATCATACACGCTGCCAAGCTGTATCACCCTGAGTGCGTATAGGGCATAAAAGATGGAGGATACAAGCAGTGCGATACAGAGGCTCCCGGTCAGTGAGCTTTTAAAAACTTTATGCTTTATACCGTCATCACCGCCCTGTGATAAAAATTTTGCTACGGTTAATGGAAAAGCAGCATTAACGAATAGGGATAGAATGGCAAGAAAAGATATTGCCACGCCGAGGATGCCGTACTGGTCAGGGGGCAACATCCATCCCATGGCGATATTATATGCATAGTTTAATACTGCGCCGATAACAAATACCAGCAACATGAGCAAAGTGTCTCTTGAAGGATTTATCAAATTTCTTTCCTGCCATAATCTATTCTGAACTATTTCTTAAATGCACTTCCTCTTACAAACACGTGAAACGTTAAAAACACAAGAATAACCAGAATCAGGTTAGAAATATATCCCTTAACAGCCCACCAGTCGATCATTAAGCCGTAGAGCAGGGATATTAAAAAAAATAAAGATAGAAAAATAGCAACGTTTTTTGACACATCCGCTATTATTACAAGATTTTTATCTAGTTTAACCGGGTGTATGTGCAGTATTTTAACATGAGGTATTTTGAGCCAACCAGCAATCATCTGGGTTACTACTGCGGTCTTTGATGCAAGCAGCTTCATCCAATCTGATAAACGCATCGCTGCAGCCGCCAATTTCCGTACAGCATTTTCTGGCAGCGCAATCTCAAAAAAGCGAATCGCCACACCAATAACCAGAAAATAATAGGCATAGATGGCAAGCTCCTCTGCACGCGGCTCATCACCCATTGCAAGCGTTACGGCTGTGGCTGCAAGCAGCACAAGCGCAAGAAAAATCGGGTAGTTGGAGGGCGGCCAGTCATTCATATCTCTGAACACCGTAGTAATGAAGAAGCTACTGAATTGTGGCGATCTTTGCTTTTATTTCAGCTAATTCAAGTTCCACATTTGACAGCCTCTTATCAAAATGAGACCTAAAATCATCCCTGAGCGAACGAATCCCGGATGTAATCTCTTCCCTGCTCTGGTCAACTTTACTCCCAAGTCCCTCTCCAAGTCCATCGATTTTATTCCCAAGTCCCTCTCCAAGTCCATCGATTTTTTGGCCGAGGTTCGAGTTCATTTCCCGCATGTATCTTACAGCGGCGTCCATTCTTTCATAAGTTGCTGTGGTAAGGTCTTCTTCTCTGATGATTTCAAATGTTGTGAACTCGCCAACTGGTTTTTTGTATTCTACGTCAATTTTTTCTACGCGGATTGGATACTGCCTGATGTTGATTTTTTCGAGCAATCCTTTGATGCTGTCTTCTTCACCCTCGCAGATAACCTGCACTGTCCCATCGTCAAGATTTTTAACAAATCCACTGAGATCCAGGTTAAACGCTATCTCATCGATAGAATCCCTGAAGCCTGCTTTCTGGACTCTACCATATATTATAATTTCTGCTCGCTTCTCCATATAATAATCAACTCATTTTAAACAGATATAAATGTTATTCTCACTTCCAATATCCTCGAGGCGCAGGGTGTAGGGCCGAGGCGGATTGTGGGTTTGCGGAGGTAAGGTTGAGTTCGTTGATGTAGCCAGAGGTGTTTTTCATTGAGATGGGGTGGAGGCGGATGTTGTCGAAGTAGCCGGTATTCAACCCTCAATTATTATCTTATCCTTTTTGCCATCAAAAGTAATTAAGAAATGTTTCATTGCATTTCTACCTATCAATATTTCGTCCCCTAAAGTATAGTGTATCTCTACAGGAATTGTCTTGCCTGCAATATTGAGGTTGCACCAGGAAAAACCGACTTCAACCCATCCTAATGGAGTCCCGAGTTCAAGCAACCCTATCTCCAAAAATTCCAGATCATCCCACAGTTGCTTCGGCAGTGAACACCAATCCGATCCTGAATCCACGAGAGCAAGATGTTTTGACCTGCGACTGTTATACGGATTCAAAATTTCAACCGGGATGAGTGGAATATCTTCTGTGTATTTCCACTCCATCATCTTGCCCATACTAGAGGTCTATCAGGATCAACATTTAAAAGATAGATATGTCCGCGTAAAGCGGTTCTTTGCATCAAAGTTAGCGCCTCATCCTTGTTTATGACATCTAAAACCTTTTTCTGAGCGAGATCAATCACTACAATATCTCCCTTGCGCTTTTTAATTTCCTCAAGATGGGCTTTATACACCTCACGCGCAATCCTATTAGACTCTGAAAGTGCTGGCATACCAGTACATATGACCTTATAATTAATAACTTTATTCTCGCTTTCGCTCCCCGTGCAGGTTGATCGCCGTGTAATACACTACAAAATGCAAATCCTTTTAAGTTGTCAGGTTTAAAATTGAGATGAGTGATAAATATGAATGAAGTTACCCTTGAAGAAATCCATGAAGACTTGTTGTCAATTAAAAATTATCTGAACAAAATTATGGTCTACTTTGAAGAAGATGAGTTTGAACTTTCAGATGAAATAAAAAAACGAATAATAGAATCCCGCAAAATGCCCATGTCCCAGATGATAACTCAAGAAGAGGTTGAAAAGGAATTCCTGTGAATTTCAAGATATTATGGGATCCTAAAGCAGTCTCGCAATTAAGAAAATTCCCCAAGGATATCTCCTCTCGCATTGTCAAGGGATTTTGTCACAGTGGTATATTCATCGAGCTTGAGAGTGACCGTGAGCTTATGAGCGCCAGGGGTTTTTGCTGCTTTGAGAACTGCTGTGAGGTTTTTAGACTGGTTGGCGCCGAGGTCAAGCCCTGGGTTCAAATTCACTGTGCCGCCCTCCGAGCTCACCGTGAGCGCAGGCGTGCCGCTGTACCTTATGCTGCCAGGATTTGATTGTCTTGAATCTGATAAAATTTTTCATCTCCATAGGATGAGGAGATGTGAACTCGTAGCGACCTGCTATTTTACTTGTATATCTTTTCTCGCATTTCAAATTTTAAAATGTGAATCCTTTTTTGTTCCCTTTCTATATAGTATACGACTCTGTACTTTCCAAATCTGATTCTGTAAGTATCTTCACTCCCTTCTATTTTCTTTAAATCGAACTCTTTCCATGGAAATGGATTTGTGGCCAGGACGTCTATCAACTCTGAAAACTTTTCAAGATGAGTTTTAGGTAGATTTTTGATGCTTTTTATGAGTTTCTTATGAATTAGCACTTCATAAGACGTCACAAAGACAGCTCCTTTTTTAGCTCAGCCCATTTAACGTGTTCACCCTTTAAAGAGTCTTTTTTTAATTGTTCTATCTCTTCAAGTTCTTTTTTTGAAGTTTTTTCCTCAGGTATAATTATCTTCTCTATAGTCTCAAGTTTTTTCTTTACTTCCACTATTTCTTTATATACCATTGTCAGTGAAACTTCATTCATAATGAATACTTATCCTCTAAGCTTTAAATTATTTTCTTTCATATAACAAAACATTAGATTTACAAATAAACTTTAAACATGATGCAGGCGCGATATTTTAATCCAATTTCCGCTCCCCATGCAGGTTTATCACCGTGTAATACACTACAAGCGTCCCCACAATCAGCATAAGGTTCCACTCAGGGATCAGGAATATAAGGTATGACGCGCTCAGGAATACCAGTACAAGCCCGATGAAGTCATGTATGGGAGAGCCGCGCATGAGAAGCG